>NZ_JBEOOL010000003.1:0-217107 GCF_040309225.1 Pseudoalteromonas sp. GW168-MNA-CIBAN-0100
ACGCCTGCAAAATTGATGCAGGATCACTTGGCGGCTAAAGCCGCCTAAACGTTATGCACTTCAGATTTGAATCCGCGTTATTTTTTGACGTGACTAAACTGTGCAGTAAAACGGGATTATTTTATTTAAGTTGTTGTTTTTAATTGATAATAAATCCTAATGTCTTTGACTTTAATCTGTTTTTATTTAAAATCGAAGTAATATATATTTTATAGCATTGACGACACGTGGATGCTAATCACTGTTTTGTGATAAATAGCTAGATATTATCTTGGTTTTAATTTTTAGTCCCACCTCCATATTACTAAAAATTAAACAGGGAATAGAGTAGTTATTAACTTGCGCAATAAAAATAAAAAGCGCAAATAAAGGGATTTAAAAATGCAATTCAAACTAAAAAAAATAGCTGCCTTGTTATTCGGGGTGGGTATTAGCCTTTCTGTATTTGCCGAAGATATAGAGCTATACGTAAACCATAATGTTAAAACCGATGAAAACCCTCGTGTACTTATTGTGTTTGATACTTCAGGAAGTATGAAGACTAAGTTGCCTAATGGGGGACCTAGAAAAATCGATGCTGGTATAAGCGCGATGACCCAATTAGTAAATGATAACAGCTCGATTGATTTTGGTTTAATGCGTTTTAATGGCAATGATGGTGGTTATGTTATGGCTGGCCTAGGCTCCTCACATGATAAAATATTGGGTCAAATAAAAAAGCTGCCAGCTAGCGGGAATACACCTATCACTGAGACCTTATGGGAAGCTTACCTATATATGACGGGGCAGACGGTTTGGTATGGGCAAAATACGGACAAACGAGATACTACGATTGAGAGAGAGCAAAGTGGTACTGATATACCTCGTTATGTCTCTCCTTTTCAACAGGCTGTTGGTGCAGATGAGCGTTGTGATAACTCAATTAGCTTAATATTAATGACTGATGGTGATCCGACACAAGATATTACCCGAAATGATGATATAAGAGCTTTATACAAATCTACTTTTGGTTCATATCCTAGTACTACAAGTAATAGTTATTTAGCCGCTTTAGCTCAGATAATACATGGCACAAGAGATGTTGAAGTTGACTTGTACGACACCACGCCAGAGGTTGCTGATACCGGACGCGTTTTTACTATCGGTTTTGGTAGTGGCATGAGTACAAATGGTAAAAAGTTATTAGAAAAAACCGCTTTATTGGGAGGAGGCGAGTACTTACATGCAGACACATCAACTGAACTTTCTGAAGCGCTTAATAATACAATATCGAAAATACGCGAAGTTAACGATAGTTTTTCATCTCCTACGGTAGCAAGTAATAATGTTGACCAAACACGTAGCCGAGAGTCAATTTACTTTGCGATGTTTTACCCTGAAACAGGCGCACGTTGGAGCGGAAATTTAAAAAAGCTTAAAGTGTCTGGTGCAAATATAGTCGATTCAACTGATAAAATAGCTCTTGATGAAAATGGGTTAATTGATGAGAAAGCGCGAACTTTTTGGCTGCCAACTAATAAGCCTGCAGATGGGAATTTAGTAGCTCAGGGTGGCGTAAATTTACTTTTATCAACTTTAGACCCTGATAGCCGTAAAATCTACATAGATAAAACGGGCAGTATTATTGATTTTACTTTTGATAAAGTACAAACCATTTTAAATTTAGCGACAAGTACAGTTACCGATCTTGCCCCTGATTTGATTCCTAATATCGGGTTAACTTTACAGGAGAGTGATATTAACTGGGCACGAGGGGTTGATGTTGATAATGAAGATGGAGATGACTCATCAGTAGATCAGCGAATCAATATTTTTGGCGACCCTTTGCATTCAAAACCGGTATCTATAGATTACGGCGATGGAAGTATTCATATACTTGTTGGTACCAATGCCGGCTTTTTACATATGTTCGAAGACAAAGGCGATACTGTTGAAGAAAGGTGGGCTTTTACACCTGCTGCCTTATTAAAAAACATTCCGGCTTTGCGGAGTAATCTCGCAAATACAAAAGTGTATGGCATGGATGGCCCTATAAGTGTGTTCTTTAATAATAAAAGTTTAAACACTGATGGTTTAAATGATGGCGTTGTTAAAGCAAGTGAGGGCGATGAAGTTTGGGCATTTACAGGCATGCGCCGAGGCGGTAAAAATTACTATGGCCTGGATATAAGTGACCCAAAAAAACCTAAAAAATTATGGAATAAGCCAATTGTTGGTGGCTCTGAAGAATTTAAATATTTAGCACAAACATGGTCTAAACCCCAAATTGCGTATATTAAAGCGTTTGGTGAGGATCCATTGCTAATATTTGGCGCAGGCTACGATACAAACAAAGATAATGCGATTAGAACAACAGATGAAACCGGGCTAGGTATTTACATTGTTAATGCTAAAACTGGCGAAAAGGTATGGGCGCTCACTCCAGATGAACATGGTTTTACCGGAGAGCACAGTATTGCAGCGGATGTAACTACGCTTGACTCAGATTACGACGGGTATATTGACCGAATTTATGCAACCGATACTGGCGGTAATATTTGGCGTGTAGATATTCCTAGTGACGATGAAAGTGATATTACTCATTTTAAGCTTGCGGAGCTTGGCAGTACATTAGCGTCACAAGACAGACGTTTCTTTTATAAACCGTTAGTTGCTAGAACGCTGTTTAGTAAAGTTACTAAGACCAATTATGGTGGTGAAATGATCACGACTCGTTTAGACACCCCGTACGACGCAATTGTGATAGGCAGCGGAAATCGCTCAAACCCACTTGCTACTAATGAGCAAGATCAGCTTTATATGATCCGTGATGAAAACACCTTAACAAAAATATTTACTGAATTTCCAGCCCCAATAGTGCCTGATGATTTAATGAAAATGAATGAAGACCCATTTGGTAACGCACTTGATGACGTTGACAAATTTGTTAACCTTGAAGTTAAGTTAGCCGAATTTAAAGGATGGCGATATGAATTAGGGACGGGCGAAAAGTCCCTTGCTGCAGCAACGGTCGTTGGTGGGGTTGCTTACTTTACTTCCTTTACGCCTGCATCTTCATCATCAACACAAAACCAATGTTCGTTAACGGGTGGCGGTGGTTCGCTTTATGCCTTTCATTTGCATTATGGAACGAAGGTTTATGACGATGTGAAATTTGCAACAAGTAATGATGTACCAGATACACCTAAACTGTTTTTTGGGGAAGGCCCGTCGTGTGCAGATAATGATGCGGATGGTAAGTGCGATTGGGATGATGCAACGGATGTAACGCAAGTTAGTCAGTTTTATTTAATAGGCCCTGGGGTTAAAGGTTCTGATAAGCCGATAAAAGCTATTGAAATACTTGGACCAAATTTAAATGTTGAAGGTGGAAAAGTTAAGCTAGTAAATGGCGCTGAACCAATTGGTTTTGGCTTTAAAACCCAACAAACCTATATTTATAAACGCGAAGAAAACGATACTCAGGCACTTTAGAAACACAATGCAATAAACATAAGCCACCTTAGTTAGGTGGCTTTTCAATTTTAAGAGCGAATCAAAAATGCTAATGATTTGCTTATATAATTGGTTTAGAGTTTTCGAAGGGCTCTAAACCAACCCATGTATAATACACATTCATTTACAAAATACTGCCTATCACTCACGCCCTTTAGATTGGGTTCCTGTAGTCCATATTAGTTAATAATAGCTGGCATTTGTTATATTTAATTAACAAATGTAAGAGCTAAATATAACATGCTGTGTCACTATATGGGTACGGGGCATGTTAACTTGTTGCCATCCCCCCATAAAAATTCAATAAATTTCTGTTGCTTAAATTTATACCAACCTGCATAAATCTTTGAGTAATTTAACAAATTAAATTGCACTATAACGTCGTTAAAATTTTTATTTAGAACAACTAGAGACAAAAATTTTTGCCTCTTTCTAGCATAATTTTCTTAATGTTAACTAGATCCCATATATAAGCAGATTGGCATTACTTATTTTGTTTAAAGTAACTTATAACAATATGATTTTTAATAATAATTAAAGTGCAAAAAAGGAAGTCTTTGTATGTTTTTTAAAAAAAGTCAGTTAGCTATTTCATTAGCGTTTACGCTAGGCCTTGTTGGGTGTGGTGGCGGTGATAAAGCGGCCGTTGTAGAGCCAGTTGTAGCTAAGCCAGATCCTATAAAAGTAGAGCCCGTAGAAGTTAACACTATCTCTCTTACAGGAAAGGTTATTGATGGTTATGTATCTGGTGCAATAGTATGGCTGGATATTGATGGCGATGGTACTTTTGATGAGCAATCAGAACCTTCTGTAGTCTCTGAAGAATCGGGTAATTATAGTTTTAATTTTACAGAAGAGCAGGCGCTGTGTGTGCCGTATTCAACTATGTATGTTGATGTACCAGTTGGCGCAATTGACGAGGATTTAGGGGAGGTAACACAAGCGTATCAAATGTCATTTCCACCCTCAATTGAGGCTTTGACTGATGAAGATATTCGAAATATATCCCCTTTAACAACCGTTATTTGGGAACAACTGAGCCTTCAATTACAAAAAAGTAGTAACAATAATTTAAGTTGTGATGCACTTAAAGAAAATACTGAACTACTTGCAAACCTTCAAAGCGAAATAACAAATGTTATGCAAAACTTGGTTGCGCATTATAATTTGTCGACAGAGCAAATTTACTCAGATTTTATCGCTACTAACGACAGCGACGCTTACGACAGAGCACAAGCAATTGTTAAGGGACTAAAAGCGGCCTATAAATTCAAGCAAGAGCTAGATGCTCAGTATCCTGATGCAGAAGAAGTAAGAGCAGTGATTTACCAAGACACAGCAAAAGATGCAGAGTATGGATTTGAAAATGCATGGTACCGCGATAAAGTTATTTTTGCAGGCGCTGAACTTATTTATGAGCAAGTAAAGCTTCAAAATACAGACGAACTCGACAAAATTGACGTTATTTTGTCTCGATTGGATTCAACAGATACGCCTTGGGGCGAAGAATCGTTAAATGGAAAATTAACAGTTAGAGACGATGTTTACATTAACGCCGATCGTACTTACCGATGCTCTAGCATTGAGAACGTTAGTTTTGAGCAAAGCAATGTGCTTTATGGCGTTGCTAATACTAGCCCAACGGTTAACTTTCCTACAGCAGATGAATGCGTTAGTGCTAATTTAGATACACCGTTCGAGCGAGGTTTTAGCATTAGCTATACTGAGTCAGGATCGTTTTACCAAACTGACTTTGCCTTTAGAGAGGAAAATGCCGACTTTCAGACATTATCTGATTGGGTAAATGTTAAAGACAAAGCTACTGACTTAGAAACTCAAGATTTAGTGACCGTACTCGCTGCTATGCCCTATAAGTTTGATGACGAAACATCTATTGATGCTAGCTTTTGGCGTAAATACAAAACCACAGACAACGTACGTATTATTAAAACAATTGAAGGGCAATGGTTTAGAGATACCCGCCGAGAAGATGGAACAATGCTGCATGAGTGCGGTGAAAATGGTGTTGATTGGGTGCAATGCGAATAATGTAAAAACACCTTAATTAATATTGACTTAGTGCCAGTCAGTTAATAACTGACTGGCATTTTTTTGTTTGAAAAAGCTTACTTTTATGTGCGGTTATAACTGTATACCTGATGAACTTTATTTTTAATCTGTTTTTTACTCGGGTTTACTGTAAAATTACTGGGTTAACATTTGTTAAGTGATGCTTACAATTGTTATTGCTCATTAAGTATTTAAACTAATTTAAGTAGAGCTTATGATTTTTTATATTATAGGGTTAAGTTTACTTGTTATTATTTTATGCGTTGCACTTTATGTAATTTACAGCAACGTACATAAAAGTCGGGTAAGAAAATCCAAGGAATACAACGTACTGTTTGATAAAGACACGATAGTTGATGATTTAATCACTCAACTAACAGAAAAAAATCAAACACAAGAAAACCAAGATAAAACAGCTAATGGTAAAGAAGAAATCCTTGCAACATTTGTTGAGTTACATCGCTCTGGTAGCTTTTGCGCACATTTGAGTGAACAGGAAATTATTTACTTTGTTAAAAAGAAATTAAACATGGAGAGTAATAAAAATGGATAGCGAAAAAGCAGTCCCAGCAGTAAAAAGTGACTCATTTATGAGTCGATTTGGTCGTCGTAATGTAATTATAGTGTCATCAATTGTTGTTGTATTGGTAGTGATAGCAACCCTTACATCGCAAGTTGTTTCGTGGAATGAAGCAGATGAGCGTTTAGTACATCAATCGGCTTTTACAGGTAACTTAACCGTAATAAATCAAGCCGGCCCTTACTTAAAAGCATTTGGTAGTACATCCGCTTATAAAAAAGTAATTTCGATTAACTTTACGGGCGATGCCGGTGCAACAGCAAGTGCAATTGTGCCGTTAATTCCGATTCGATTTTTAGATACGACAACAGGTGGCGCACGAGGTGTTTCTCGTTTTAGATTACCAGGCAATGTACCTGCAGCAGAGTCGGGTGCTCTACGTGGTTTACTTAAAATACACGAAGAGTTTGGTTCACAAGAAACATTAATATCTAATTTATTAATGCGTGCAACCACTGAAAATGTAAAAGCGTCGGCGCGTATGATGTCGGTAGAGCAACATTACTCTGGTGGTAATGGTCAATTAAGCCAAGATTTTGCTGATCAATTAACCAACGGTATTTTTGTTACTGAACAAATTATTAGTACCGGTGAGCGTGATAAATCTGACGATTTAGGTAATTTAAGTAAACAGCAACGTGTCACTATTAATATTAAAATGGACGATGAAGGTAATACACTGCGTAACGCACCTATTTTAGGCGCTTACGGTATTACAGTAGTTGATGCCAGTATTATTGATATTGACTACGAAAGCAAAGTAAATGCTCGCCTTGAAGCTCAAAAGCAAGCTGCTGCTGATGAAGCGCTAGCGCGTCAAAACCTTAAAAAAGCAGAGCAACAAGCGCGTACTGAAGTGGCTTTAGGTGAACAAGCAATTGCTAAGCAACGTGCTGAATCTGAAAAGCTAAAAATAAAAGAGCAAATTGATGCTGAGCGAATTAAGGCAAATGCCATTATTTCTGCGCAGCAACGAGTAGCTGTAAAAGCGGAGCTTGCAAAAGAGCAAGAAGAGATTTTAAAGCAACAACGTTTAGAAGCATTAGGTATGGACGTTTTAGCTGAGGCTCGTTTAAGAGCTAAGTCTGCTGCACTTGATCCAAAGTATGTATTTGATGAAACGCTAAAAGCAGAAGTTAAAATTCAAACCGCTTTATTTACAAGCCTAGGTAATAGCCGTTTAGTGCCTGAAATTGTAATAGGCGCAGGCCAAGGCGAGCAAAGTAATGGCTCTGAATTTATGCGTTTATTAGCCGCCGATGCTGCATTAAGTCTTAAAAAGCGTTTAGAAAAAGAGAAAAAATAAACGATTAGTTAGTATTGCACAAACAATAAAACGTTGGCTGATTCGCATTGGCTAGCGTTTTTTATTGCGTAAATTTTGTTATTGTATGGTGCGGCTTAGCGTGTGAAAACAAGCTTTTTAAATTATGAAATAAAAGAGTGAGCAGTACTTATGGACCCCAGTAATCAGTTTATTTTAGATTTAGGACAAGAGCATATTACCATCCAGCGACGATATGAAGCGCTGGGAGCGTTTAACGATTTTTTGATTGCTGTTTGGTTTTTAATTGGCAGTTTTTTCTTTTTAAATGACTCACTAATAGAAAGTGGCACATGGTTGTTTATAGCGGGCAGTGTTCAATTACTTATAAAACCTGTTTTGAAATTGATCAGCTTAGTACATGTTAGTCGGGTATTTCATTCAAATAAAACTTCATAAATAAAACCATAAATACGACTCATGATGAGTTCAGTTATTATGGCTAATAATTTACCAGTATAAGTTATTTAAATATCAAGGATAGAAAAAGTGAAAGTACTTAAGTGGATTGCAATTGGAATAGCTACTTTACTAATTATAGGCTTACTAATTCCCGAAAAAATAGTGATTCCGGTACAAGGTGCCACAAGTAAAGATTGGAACCATAACACGTTTTGGTACGAGCCTTGGGGTAGGTCGGGTGTGCACAAAGGAATTGATATTTTTGGCACAAAAAATACTCCCGTAGTTTCCTCAACAAGCGGTGTTGTTATATTTGCAGGTGAGTTAAGCCGAGGTGGTAAAGTGGTTGCGGTGCTTGGGCCTAAATAGCGCGTGCATTACTTTGCACATTTAAATGACTACTCGGTAAGTACAGGTGATGTAGTAAGCATAAACAGTCAAATTGGCTTACTGGGCGATACCGGAAATGCCGCAGGAAAACAGCCTCATGTGCATTATTCTATTTTATCGTTAGTGCCTATGCCGTGGCTTTTTACAACGCAAAACCAAGGCTGGAAAAAGATGTTTTTTTTGAGCCCACATAAAAAACTCACTGCTAAATAATAGTTTTAGCTGTTAAAACAAGGTGTTCAACAGCTAAAATCCGTTAATAAGCAAGCGTGTATTTAAGTTAAAAATTAGCCTGCAACAGGGGTTTTACCCGCGCGAATATTTTTAATGCTTTTAATAAACATATAAATACAGGTAGTGATTAAACAGCCTGCTAAATAAAACACAATACCATTGGGTGCATCAGATAAATTTGCGGCGAGCATAGGGCCAAATACCGAACCAATACTGTAACTCAAAAGCATTACCTCAGTTGCCGATACTATTTTTGCCATTGGCAATGAGTCGCACGCAAGTGTTATAGCAATAGGGTAAAGTGCAAAGCTGCATGCGCCTAGTATTAAGTAGCTTACTATTAATCCTGCTAAAGTGTTTGCTTGTAGTATACCCACAGCACCGGCTGCGCCTGCTAAACAAAACATACCCATCAATAAGCTTTTTTCAAGCCGAGTAGATAAGTAACTCACAAGCGGCTGCACGACCATGCCGCCTAAAATAATAACCGCCATAAGTGTCCCTGTGTACTGAGCTTGATCAGCCTGTGCTGAAATATACACCGGCATTAAGCCGTAAATAGGGCCCAGTAATAAGCCCGATGCTAAGCATCCGAGCATAGCTGGGTGGCTTAATGTTTTTATTTCTTTTAGTGGTAGTTTTTCAAGGTGCTGTTTTTCGGGCTGACCTTTAGTTATTAATAAAGGCGCCAAAATAGCTAAAAATAATAACGAGGCTACAAATAAATAAGGCGTTGAACCTTCGGTGCCAAGCGGCCCTATAGCAAGTTGACCAACCGCGCTGCCCCCATAGAGTGAGGTCATGTATAAACCCAAACGTTTAGCCCGCGACTTTGCTGTGTTGGTCATTAACAACCAAGACTCAACAACGACAAACACACCGGCAACAGCAACACCTGCTACAAATCGTGCAATTAACCAGTTAACGGTATTTGGCAGTGCAAGTTGTGCAAGCACACTTACTATTAATAAACTTAAAAATAATATAAATGCGAAGCGATGACCAATTTTTACCACAATGCGCTCTATTGTGGTGGCGCCAATAAGTAAGCCAAAGTAAAAAATGCTCGCAAGCCAAGGCGCTAGGTTTTCATCAAGTTTAAATGCGGGTAACGACAGCGGAATAAGGCTCATTAAAAAGCCCGAGGCAATAGCAAAAAATGACAGCCCGATAACAGGTGCTAAAGGGTTATTAGAGGTGCTTGTGGCGGCTAATTCGGCCATGTGTGTTTATCGACTCATCAAGGTAAATAACCACTGTTTTAAAGTTTGAGAGGTTACTTTAATAATAAAATTTGCGCGAATTTAGAGCCAAATTAAAAATAAGTAAAGTGATATTTTATTAAACAATATAAATAAACTTTAAAACGATCTTTTTGGTAAATTATCGGATCTATTATGCTTTTTATTGTAGTGTTTTTATGTAGATATTGTTTTATATTTGTGAGCATTTATTAGTGTTAAACCCTATGTAAAATAGGGTTTAACCGTTTTTTAAAGTGATAAAATTAGCACTTATTTGTTTATTGCATTACTAGTGCAAGGTGGTGATATAAACCAATACCAACAATCACATTAAACGGAAAAGTTACACCGAGAGAGCTCAGCATAGCAAGACCAATATCGGCTTTAGGAATTGCCGCTTTTATTGCAGCGGGCGCGGCTATGTAAGAGGCGCTGGCTACTAAACTTCCCAATATAACTACCGAGCCTAATTCTAAATTTAAAAGTGTGCCTACTGCTGTGCCAATCGTGCCTAGAAATAGCGGGGTGACAATAGCAAATACCGCTAGTTTCCAATGTTTCCAAGGGATAGGACGAAGAGTTTGCGCGGCTACTAAACCCATTTCTAGTAAAAATAATGCCAGTACAACTTTAAAGCTACTTGTTAAAAGACTCGTTACTTGGCTACCTTGCACCGTGCCGTACATCATACCTATTACTACACCGCCAACGAGTAAAATCACACTTTTGTTCGTCAGAGTTTCATGCCAAAGCGCCTTTAACGACAGCTCATTGTTTTGGCTGTTTTCTTTATCAAGCTTTCGGTAAAGCAATAAACCAACAATGATTGCAGGAAGTTCTAGCATCACTAAATACAGGGTGACTTCTGCGCCTACTACCAACTTAGCTGACTCGGCATAGGCGAGTGCAACAGCAAATGTACCTGCACTCACTGAGCCGTAATGTGCGGCAATACTGGCGCTATTAGCAACAGAGAGTTTAATCACGTATTTTAAAATAGGGTAAAGCATGAGGGGTATAAGTGCGCCAAGTAGCATTACCGATCCCATTTCTGGCAGTAGTTGCCAGCTTAAGTTACCGTGCAGCACCATACCGCCTTTTAAGCCGATGGTTAACATAAGTAATAAGCTTAATGTGTCGTAGGTGGCTTTTGGAATGGCCAAGTCCGAGCGTAAAACACCCGCTACTAATCCTAAAATAAAAAACATAACAACAATATCTGGCACTGGCTTTCCTTACTAGGTGGTAAATTAAGTGGCGCTATTGTAGATAAAACTTTGTATAGTAAATAATAAAATAAATACGAGTTATCTATAGATATTTATCTATAGGTTATTTATTAAGTAACTATTATTAGATAAAGATTATGAGGTTGGTATGGATTTACGACATATATCGTTTAGGTTGCTTGAAGTCTTTATGAGCGTAGTTAAAACGGGTTCAATAAGCGAAACCGCAAGGCGCTTACACCTAACGCAGCCTACGGTATCGCTACAAATAAAACGACTACAAGAAGCAGTAGGCGAGCCATTACTCCTTATACAACAGCAAAAGCTACACGTGACCGATGCGGGGCTTGAGCTATTTAAAACATGCCAACAAGTGTTTGGACATTTTGATGATTACCAAGATTTTTTAACTGAGCTTAATGGTGGATCGCGCGGCCGTTGTAAAATTGCCATGGTTAATACGGCGCAATATATTTTACCAAAACTGCTTGGCCCTTATAGTAATTTACATCCCCATGTTGAGCTACCGCTTGAGATTGGTAACAGGGCAGAGGTGCTTGATAGGTTTGAGCGAGGGGAGGACGATATTTATGTATTTAGCCACCCGCCGTCGCTTGAACACGCACAAGCTGCGCGCTTTTTGCATAATCCACTGGAATTTATAGTGCCGCTAAATCATCCGTTAGCTCACGTAAAAGCCGTTAAATTAACTGATTTAATGCAGTATCGCTTTTTACTACGAGAAAATGGCTCAGCAACACGTATGTTATTTGAAAGCGAGTTGCAAAGCCGAGGCTTAGTGCTGAGCGATAGCGTACAAATGGCGAGTAATGAAGCAATACGTGTCGCGGTTGCATCGGGGATGGGCATTGCGGTTTTATCACGCCATGTACTTGCAACAGACGATACAAGTTTTAAAATTTTAAACGTAACCGATACTCATTTAGCGAGTCATTGGTATTTTGTAATGCGAACAGATAGGCACATATCGCATGCTGCACGTAACTTTTTAAAGTTTGCGCAGCAGCACGTAGAGCAATATTTAGGTACGCAGTGGGTGCGTAATGAGTTACATAACTTAGATTTAAACTAGGTTTAAATTAGGTTTAAAGTTAATTAATGTCGGGTGTTGAGTCTCTTAAAATAAGCTTTGGCTGAAACACGTGCTTTACTGTTATGCCGCTTTTTTTGTAAATGTCTTTAAGCACTAAGTTAGCCGCAGCTCGGCCCATTTCGGGAACTGGGTTATCTATTGTAGTCAGTGTTGGGTAGAGGTAATTGGTAAAAATTACGTTATCGAACCCAATAATGGCTAAATCTTTTGGTAGGTTAAAACCGTGTTCGCGGGCGTATTTCATAGCACCCGATGCCATTTCGTCATTGGCACATACAAGGGCGGTTATTTGCGCTTTATTTTGAATAAAATGCCTTAAGCCGTCGCTTCCGCCGGTTTCTTTGAAGTCGCCTATGTAAAATAGGTTTTCGTCAAAGGTTAGGTTGTACTCTGCTAGGGCTTGTTTGTGACCTTTTAAACGATTTGACGCGTCTTCTTTAAACTGCGGGCCTGCTATGTACGCAATGTTTTTATGACCTTTGTTGATCATGGCTTTAGTGGCTAAGTAGCCGCCCATTACGTTGTCGAGGCTAATGCAGTTTTCTTCAATTTCTTTAACGTAGCGGCTCATTAGGTAAATAGGGGTTTTACCTTTACTTAACTCAATTAGGTACTCGTTTGATACCGCTTCTACGTGGGCAATAATAGCGTCGCAATTACGGCCTATTAAAAACTCAAAGCCGCTTTTTTCTTTTTTCTCGTCACTGTGCCCAGGCGTAATAATAACGTGTTTACCCGCAATACGAAGATGCTCTTCAATGGCTGACATCATTTGACCAAAAAACGGACCATCCAACTCAGAAACTAAAATACCGACGCTGTTTGTAGTGCTAGACGCCAAAGAGCGAGCAATAGAACTTGGCTGATAGCCTAGCTCTTTCATTGCTTCTAATACCTTTTTTTTAGTTTTTTTGCTTACGTAGTCGTTGTCGTTAAGTACCCTTGAAACAGTTGATAAAGACACACCTGCCATTTCTGATACTTGATAAATTGTCGCCATTGATGTCCTAGCTTATATGTGTTTTTACTCGCGCTTTATAAAAATATAAAGCGCGAAGAATCATTAAAAGTTAATTTACACATTACTGCGTCTAATTGCTAAGTCTTCTGTTATTTTTTGCGTCATCGCTGAGGTAAGCGGATAAATAAGCATCAACGCGGCGCCTAAAAAAGCAAATGCGGCAGGTATCCAGCTCATAAGTAACTGCATACCAGGTAGGGCTTGCGTAATTGTTAGCTCATCCATACCGTTATAGCCGTAGCCTGCAAGTACCACTAATACTAATGCACCGGCAAAACCACCACCGGTTTTTTGCACAAATGTACCCGCAGAATAAATAAGGCCTGTAGCGCGGCGTTTGTTTTTCCACTCTGAATAATCGGCTGAATCACCAAGCATACTAAAAAATAATGTTGGCATCATCGCGGCAAAAAATTCAGCAGCGCAACCAAAGGTAAATACAGCAACCAGGTTATCGCTAGGCACCCAGTAAAATGCAGTAGTGAGTATGCCGCTTAGCATTAATGATGCAATAAATAGGTTTCGTTTACCCATAATTTCGGCCAGTTTACCTGTGGCAAGTGCGCCTAATATAGATACAACTAACAAGGCAATAAAGTATTGCCCAGCCATGAGTTCATTGGCTACGTGGTACTTAAAGTAGTACGCAATTACACCATATTTTATGCCATTAAACATCATGGTTAAAAAACCAATGCCGAGTAACACCAACCAAGGTTTGTTGGTCAGAAGATCAACCATGTCGCGCTGTGATCCTGTTAGGCTTTGCTTATCTTTATTGAGCAATTTTTTAATAACGAATGTCATTGCTGCCATAACAAGGGCAAAAAATACGCCGCTGTATAAATCGCGGTAATAAAAAAACAGGGTAGTAGCAAGCAAAGGTAGGATTATAAATGGCAGGCTTTTGGTTAAATCAAACAACTCTGATTTTAAATTGCCTTCATTTGAGGCGTGCGGTGTTACACGCTCTTTGGTGGTCGCAAACGTTATAATCATTAAAATAATAAGTAAGCTGGCAAATAAGTACATAGTAAGCTGATAGCCTTTGGCATCGTCGCCGCCACCAAAAAAAGCTACTAGCTCAGGTAAAAAACCCATAACCAATAAGCCACCAGTAAATGCACCTGCAAACCTAAAACCAGAGAGCTTTGTGCGCTCTGTATCGTCTGGTGTCATTACGCCCATAAGTGCCGAGTAGGGCACGTTACTTACGGTGTAAGCAAGCGTTAAACCAATGTAGGTTACGTAGGCATAAATAAGTTTGTTGGTGGTGCTAAAGTCGGGTGTAGTAAAACACAACACCATAAACAAGCCCAAAAACGGTGCCGAGTAGAGTATCCACGGGCGAAATTTACCAAAGCGCGACTGCGTTCTGTCGGCAATCATACCCATAATAATGTCGGTTACGCCATCAGATAGCCTTACCACCAAAAACAACATGGCAGCGGCGGCTGCCGATATGCCAAATGTATCGGTGTAAAACACCGCTAAATAAGCAAGCGCGCCGCGCCATACTAAGTTAGCGCCGGCATCGCCCATGGCGTAACCGACTTTTTCGTATAAAGGGAGTTTGTTCACAGTGTGTGTTCTTATTGTTATAAGCCGATAAATTATCGGCTTGTTATTAGTTTACTGTACGCTTTACCGCTGGCTTTAACAGTTCGTTTTTGTGTGTTGTAGTCTACGTGTACTATTCCAAAACGTTTTAAATATCCTTCAGCCCATTCAAAGTTATCCATTAGGCTCCACGCAAAGTAACCATCTACTTTAACGCCTTGCTCTGCTGCGTTATGCAGGGCATTTAAATGTTCGTGGTAATATTCAATACGGTCGATATCTTTTACTTCACCGTCTTTAAATTCGTCAGCCATGGCTGCACCGTTTTCGGTAATATAAATAGGTGGTAGGGTGTATTTTTCGTTTAACGATACAAGTAATTCTGTCAGCGCTTTAGGGTAAATTTCCCAGCCAATATCGGTCATTGGCGCTTTATGTGGAAGCTCATGGTAAAAGTCGGTATCGCTTGCTTGATAATGCATGCGGGTATAAAAGTTAACCCCTAAATAATCCAGCGGTTGAGCAATTATTTCCATATCGCCATCTAAAATGTCAGGGCGGTGGGCTTTAGGTAATTGCTTAATAATATCAGGGTATTTACCTTGCATTACAGGCTGCATGTACCATTGATTTATATAGTCATCAGCAAATGCAGTGGCTTTTAAATCTTCTTCACTTTGGGTAACGGAGTAACAAGGCGTAAAGTTAAGTACAATCCCGTTTAGCGTATTTGGGCTATTTTTAGCAAGTACTTGCATAGCTAAACCGTGACCAAGTAATAAGTGGTGCGCGGCTTTACGACCAAATTCACGACCTACAATGCCAGGCGCATGTACGCCAATTTCGTAACCTAAGTAAGAGCTACAAAACGGTTCGTTTAAGGTGGCGTAAGAGTGCACACGTTCCCCAAATGCTTTGGTAATTAAATCTGCGTAATGAGCAAATTCGTAAGCGGTGTTACGGTTTAGCCAGCCACCTTCGTCTTCAATGTGTTGTGGTAAATCCCAGTGGTATAGCGTTACAAAAGCTTTAATGTTACGGCGTTTTAATTCATCTAAAATATCGGTATAAAACTTAACGCCTGTCGGGTTTAAGTGACCGCTTTTAGTCATTACGCGTGGCCACGAAATTGAGAGTCTGTAAGCGTCTACACCTAATGACTCAATTAAGTTTATATCGTCTTTCCAGCGAGTGTAGTGCTCGCAGGCTACATCGCCATTTGAATTATCGACTATTTTGCCTTCTTTACTGCAAAAGGTATCCCAAATACATGGCAAGCGATCAGCTGCGCCACCTTCAATTTGAAATGAGGCCGTAGCTACACCATAAGTAAAATTTTTGGCTAAAAGTGGTGAGCCACTAGGTAAAGATAATTGTTTCATTAAGAGAAAACCTCTGCTTCTTTGTAGTAAATTTTGCTTTTATTTATAGTTTATAAATTGCATTGGTGGAAGCGCTTCCATATTTAATTTGATTAATCACTAAGGATGGTATTTAATAACTTTAAGGAAGCGCTTCCATATTTAGGTTAGTGGCTATTGTTAAGCAGGTCAATAGTTAAATTTAAATAACAAATAGGCGTTTCACAAAAACACACTGACACAACACAGGGCTATAAAAATGAAAAAAAGCTTAAACACTAACAGGTTACGCATGCTCCTCATTTTAATAGGAGGATTATGCGTTTTAAGTGCGTGTAATAAACAAGAGGTTAACGCTAATAATAGCCAAGGCGCCGTAGCCAAAAAGGCTGAGCATGAGCAAGGTGATTTATCACTTTGGCCAACGCTTAAAAGTAAGGTAGTGAAAACGCCTGAAATTGAAAATACGATTGCACAGTACTTAAAAACAATGACGCTTGAGCAAAAAGTAGCGCAGATGATCCAACCTGAAATTCGCGATATAACCGCTGCAGACATGCGCAAATATGGTTTTGGTTCCTATTTAAATGGCGGTGGCTCGTTCCCGAATGCTAATAAACATGCAACGCCTGCAGATTGGATAACGCTTGCTGAAAGCATGTATCAGGCCTCGGTTGATGACTCAATTGATGGCAGTAAAATTCCGACCATGTGGGGCACTGATGCAGTACATGGCCATAATAATGTGATTGGGGCGACGTTATTCCCGCATAATATAGGTTTAGGTGCTGCTAATAACCCCGCATTAATTGAGCGAATTGCAGCAGCTACTGCAATAGAGGTAATGGCAACAGGCATAGATTGGGTGTTTGCACCGACTGTTGCGGTTGTGCGCGATGACCGATGGGGCCGAACGTACGAAGGCTACTCAGAAGACCCTGCAATTGTACGTGAATATTCAGCCGCAATTGTGAACGGATTGCAAGGCAGAGCCGATGAGGACTTTTTAAGTGACAAACGCGTAATTAGTACTGTTAAGCACTTTTTAGGCGATGGCGGCACGGTAGATGGCGACGATCAAGGGGACAACATTGATAGCGAAAAGACGTTATATAACATTCATGCACAAGGTTATATAGGAGGCTTAACCGCAGGTAGTCAGTCGGTTATGGCATCGTTTAATAGCTGGAATGGTAAAAAAAATCACGGCAATAAATACTTACTTACCGATGTACTAAAAACAAAAATGGGTTTTGATGGCTTTGTTGTAGGCGATTGGAACGGGCACGGACAAGTTGCCGGCTGTACAAATGAAAGCTGCCCGCAAGCTGTTAATGCAGGGCTTGATATTTTTATGGTACCAACGGGTGCTTGGAAACCACTTTATGAAAATACAATTAAACAAGTAAAAGCGGGCACAATAACAATGGCGCGAATAGATGACGCCGTAGCACGTATTTTATGCGTTAAATTACGCGCGGGTTTATTTGATAAACCAAGCCCCGCAAATCGAAAATATTCAGGTAAATTAGAACTAATAGGTGCGCCAGCACATCGAGATATTGCCCGCCAAGCCGTACAAGAGTCGTTAGTACTGCTTAAAAACAACAACCATTTATTACCGCTTAACCCATCAAGCAACATACTCATAGCAGGCGATGCGGCCGATAACATTGGCAAGCAATCGGGTGGTTGGAGTATTACGTGGCAGGGAACTAATAATCAAAATGCAGATTTCCCTGGGGCAACGTCTATTTATGCGGGGCTAAAAACGCAAATAGAGGCTGCTGGCGGTAACGCTATTTTAAGCCCAACGGGTGAATTTAATACCAAACCCGATGTAGCCATTGTTGTATTTGGTGAAGAACCATACGCAGAGGGGCATGGCGATAAAGACAACCTTGAGTTTGAACGTAACAATAAACGCTCTCTTAAAATATTAAAAACATTAAAGCAGCAAGGTATTGCGGTGGTATCGGTGTTTATATCGGGCAGACCAATGTGGGTTAACAGCGAGCTAAACGCGTCAGATGCATTTGTAGCAGCATGGCTTCCTGGCACTGAAGGGCAAGGCATTGCAGATGTTTTACTAGCGGATGCAAGTGGGGAGGTACAATACGACTTTAAAGGTAAGTTGTCTTTCTCGTGGCCTAAATCGCCACTTCAAACCGCAGTAAATAAGGGCGATGCTGATTACTCGCCATTATTACCCTATGGCTTTGGCTTAACGTATAAAGATGAAAGTACGCTTAGCAATAATCTAAATGAAGACTCAGGTGTTGATATTAGTAACCTTGCGCCGCTATCTATATTTAATGGCAGTTTTAAAACACCGTGGCGTTTGTTTTTAAATTCAAACAGCGAGCAGCACCAAGTAGCAAGTAACAGTGTAAAGCTCGGCGGCATTACTTATCGTACTGAAGACAAAGCGATTCAAGAAGATGCGATGCAATTTAATTTTGATGGCACTGCAGCCAGCTATATCGAAATTAATAGTAACTTTACCGAAGACAAAGTGGCCTACATTGAAGCAAATTCGGCCCTTAGCTTTAGCTATAAAGTAAACCAAATACCTAGCTCACAGACATACCTTGCAATGAAATGCGAACAAGGCTGTGGTGGCGAGCTTGATATTACCAATGAGCTTAAAAATGCTGATTTAAATACATGGCAAACCATGAGTATAGATTTAACGTGTTTTGCTAAAAAGGGCGTTGATTTTGCCAGAGTAACCAGCCCTTTTATTATTAAAACAGCAGGAGAGCTTAACGTTTCAGTTGCAGATATTAGCTTTGAACCACAAAGCGCTAAAACAGCAAAAATAAAGTGTGAGTAGTAGAGTGTTGATAAGTTAAGTTTATTGTGTGTTGTCTCAAAGCCCTAAGGGCGTGTTGATCTTTGTGGATTGAAATTTGTTCAATCTAGGGGCAATTTAATCGCGGCGCGAGGTTTGTAACCTAGTGGGCTAAGTAAAAACCGAGCAACAAAGAGTAAATTGCCCCTAGGCAGAACCCTACGGGCAGCGCATGTTTGGCATTTATGCTACGTTATCGCCTATTTATGGGGAATAACCACACTACATAGGCTCTGCCTTGCCTAAAAACCAAATATGCTGCTGCAAATTCAACCACCAAAGAACAACACGCCCTAGTAAGGGCTTTTTTTATGCTGGGCAATAGTGTTTTAAAAACTCATGATGAGATGGTAATTGGCTGACGCGTTGCTCTATTTGTTGCTTAATACCGTGTAAAAAACGGGTGAGTTCTTCGTCGTTCATCATGCTGGCTATTAAGTGATGTTGATTAGGCTCAATACCTTGACCAAGCATAACTTGCACCCACGAATCGACTCTAAAAATGTCGCCATCGTCTAAAAATACCCGGCCGGTTTGTTTAAACAAATCAATTTTATGTTGAAGTGTTTTTGGCACCTCCATGGCGCTACAGTGTTGCCAAAATTCACTGTCATTGCGACTAGTTACTTTGTAGTGCAGCACAATAAAGTCGCGAATATTTTCAATTTCGCTTTTAAGTTGTTTGTTGTATTCGTCAATGGCGTGATTGGTAATGCCATTAAACGGAAATAAACGCATAAAGCGAATAATACCCGACATAATTAAGTGAATGCTGGTGGACTCAAGTGGCTCTACAAAACCGCTAGCAAGGCCAAGCGCTAGGCAGTTTTTGTTCCACCCTTTTAAGCGACGCCCTGTTTTAAATTTAATAATACGGGGCTCTGTAAGCGGCTCACCTTCAATATTATTTAATAATAGCGCTTTGGCTTGTTCGTCATCCATATATTGGCTGCAATAAACTAATCCGTTGCCTACACGGTTTTGCAGCGGTATACGCCATTGCCAGCCGTTTTTATGGGCAATAGAGCGGGTAAGTGGCAATACGGTATCGCTGGTTGATTTTGTTTGCACCGCAATGGCGCTGTTACACGGTAGTAAATGCGACCAGTCTTCGTAGCCAGTATGCAATGCTTGCTCTATTAATAAACCTCTAAAGCCGGTGCAATCAATAAAAAAGTCGCCGTTAATGTGCTCGCCATTATTTAAAGTAAGTGATTCTATATGGCCCGTTTTAGTGTTTTTTACTACTTTTTGTATTTTACCTTCAATGCGTTTTACACCCAATGGCTCTGAAAATTCACGTAAAAACTGCGCGTAACGCGTAGCATCCATATGGTAGGCATAGTTAATGGGATTTTGCTGATTAAACGCAAATTTACCGCTTTTAGCCGCTTGCAGCTCGTAGCAGTAATCGCCAAATGGGTTGTTTATTCCAAGTACTTTACCTTGCAACCAAAAGTGATGAAATTCACCCGCCCAACATTCTTTGCCCGTTGCGCCAAATGAGTGAATATAATGCGTGTTTTCATCGCCCCAGTTTTCAAAGCTAATACCTAATTTAAAACTGGCTTGGGTGGCTTTCATAAATGCTTGCTCGTTTATACCCAGCAATTTATGAAATGTACGAATAGGCGGAATTGTTGCTTCGCCAACACCTACAGTGCCAATATCGTCAGATTCAACAAGGGTTATGTTTATATTGTTACCAACTAGTTTAGCAAGTGCCGCTGCGGCCATCCAACCTGCAGTGCCGCCTCCAGCAATTACTACGTTTTTAACAGCGTTTGTTTTAGTCATTATGTGGCTGCCCATTATTTGATAAAAGATGATTTAAAAGCGCGCGATTACTTGGCAGTCCATTTAAGCACTGCGCTATTTTTTCGCGATTTTGCTGATAATAGTAACCCCCAGTGCGTGGGTCGTTAAATGTATTTTGTGCAGATACTGTTTGTGTATTAAAGCCCATGCCATATAAAACGTATTGATAACTGCTTGATGAAAACACTTCTTCGTTTTCAATAAAATCAAAGCGGCTAGGGGACTGAAATTGCCAAAGTTTAAGTAAGTTTTGCAGGCGCTCGGGTGCGGTATTTAAATTACTAATATCTTGCCAATAGGGAGTGTCGTCGCGCTCGCTTAGCACATAATGAAGTTTTAAAAACTCAATAACGCGCTGCCAACGAGTGCTAAAACGGTCATTAAAACGCGTTTCAAGCTGGCTCATGTGGGTGCGGTTTTGCGGTAGTTGCTCGCTTATCATGCTAATTGAAAGCTCAACCATAGCAAGTGCTGACGCTTCAAGCGGCTCTAAAAAGCCAGCTGACATACCCACGGCAACACAGTTTTTAATCCAAAATTGTTGCCTGTAACCAGGGCTGAATTTTAATACGCGGTAGTTAAGTTGCTCGGCTTGTTGCTCACTGGTGCTTTTGGCTATGTAGCTTTTTAGTGTATTTGTTGCGCTTTCATCACTTTGATATTTACTACTAAATACATAACCTGTGCCACGGCGTGTTGGCAGGGCTATATCCCAAATCCAGCCGTTATTTTGCGCTGTAGATAGCGTAGCAGAGGCAACTGGCTGATCGGCGTGTGCATTAGGTATTTGCGCCGCAACAGCGCTGTTATTAAATAAAATATGATCTTGCGCTATAAATTCACTATTAAAATGCTCACCAATTAAACGAGCACGAGAGCCTGAGCAATCTATAAATAAATCACCTATTATATTGCCATTATTATTTGTTTTTAATGAAGCAATATAGCCATGTTCGTCGTTAATAACCTCGGTTACATCGTCAATAATATGCGTAACGTTTAGGTTTTTAACGCAGTGATTTTTTAAAAACTCAGCAAATTTACCCGCATCTAAATGATAGCCATAGTTGGTGACCGCTGCATATTCGGGTGTTTGTAATTGCTTTGGTGCAAGTGCTGCTTGGCATACAAAGCTTTGCATATTAACAACGTCGGCAAATTTTTGATCAGGTGCAATGCGTTGCCAGCTGGCGTGTAAATTAGTGTGCTCGTAGCCTTGTGGATTCATAAAAGGGTGGTAGTAGTTTTCTCCCTCGCTGAGGTTTCGCCAATTTATAAATTTAGAACCTTGCTTAAATGACGCGTCGCACTGGGTTATAAAATCACTTTCTTTAATGCCAATGCGCTGTAGGGTATTGCGCATTGACGGCCACGTGCCTTCGCCCACACCCAATATAGGCATATTTGCCGACTCCACTAACGTTACACTAAGGTGCGGGTGTTCGGCGGCTAATAAGCCTGCGCTTAGCCAACCGGCAGTGCCACCGCCTAAAACGACTATTTTTGTTATTGGTTTGGTCATGAGTTAACACCCTAAAGTTGATAACAATTAAACTAGCATTAATACTGTTTTAAATACAAAAAAGCCGCTAGTAAAAACTAACGGCTTTACTTTGTATTACCTTTAGAAGTTGTAACGCATACCAATATTGTAACGTGCACCTAGCTGTTGTAGGTTCCACAATTGAACTGACGTACGGCCATGTTCGCGGCTGTTTTGTTCAGTAATATTAAGGCCTTCAACAAAAAACGATAGTTGCTCGCTGTAGTTGTACGCAACATTAAAGTCGATTTGATAATATTCTTCAGTAAAGCCTGGCTCATTTACGTATCGAGCTGCGCTATTTAAAAACTTATCACGCCAGTTGTAAGCAATACGTGCTTGAAAATCGTCGTTTTCGTACATTGCAATAAAGTTAGCTGTATCGCTTAAACCCACTAGTGCAAATTGTGTAGTAGTAGGGTCAGCGTTTACATCAAAGTCTATGTCGCCATTAACAGTGGTGTAGTTTGCTTGCACCCCAAAACCGCTTTCACCAAAAAAGTGCTGAAAGGCAATTTCGAAACCATCAATTGTGGCATTTTTATTGTTGGTAGGTACTTGCGCTGTAAATTCTAGTAATGGGTCATCGCTGTTAGCAATTACATCGTAGGCGGCTTCAAACTCTTCGTAGGTCATAGAGTCAAAATCAACATTGTTTTCTGTTGCGGCAACCATTTGAAATAAGTTTGAATCGGTTACTGCAAGTCCGCGAGATTCTAGCTCAGCAATGGCAGCTTGAGCGCGAGGGCCCGCTGTTGCATCACGTAATCCGTAGTAGTTTTGTGTCATTGGTGTTAAACCAATAAAGTTTTCGATGTCTTTAGTGTAATAACCTACCGACACATAACTTGTTTCTGCAAAGTACCACTCAGCCGATACATCAATATTATCTGATTCAAGCGGCACTAAACCAGGATTACCCGTTGACGCAGTAGCTGGTGAAGAACCCGCTAAAAGAGTAGGGGCACCTGGTACACCAACCGTCGCTGCTGAACTTAAGTTGTCGTAAGTTGGGCGAGCAATTGTTGTGCTGTAAGAAAAACGCGCTTTTACGTTTTCGATTACTTCTATGTCAAAGTCAAAGCTTGGTAAAAAGTGATCGTAGCTAGATTTAAGCGTGAAATCTTCTTTAGCTGAGCCAAAACGAACATTAAAGTCGTTATTACCTTCCCACGCTACTGCGTTAGGTAAGTCGATATTAGCCGTTGAGGTAATGTCGGTAGACTCTTGGCGTGCGCCAATAACAATGTTGTATGGCATATCGCCAATGTAGCCGTTGTAAGTAAATTGCACAAACGCAGCGGTTATGTCTTCTTCAATGGTGCGGTTAGTTGCAAATGCGCCATCGGCTGCAAAGTTAAAGCCGTATTCTTCACCTGCCCAGTAACCAATTTGCGATGCGCTGCCAGTGTAACCTTGGTTGAACGAGCCCGATGTATCGTAGTCGTCAAACTCAGCTAAAAAGTTTGTTGGGTTTAGGTAGCCATCAGGTAGTTCGCCTGGGTTTTCGATACCCCAGTTACCCATTGTATTACGTGTAAGTGATTGCAGTGAATGGCTTTCCATAGAGCGAGACTCTATACCAAAGTCAATTGCACCGTTTTCAATTTCGTATTTACCATGGATTCTAAATTCTGTAATTTCAGATTCTTGGCGAGCAAAGTTAGAATCTAAAATAGACGTACCCACATCAGAGGCATCTAACGTGTTATTACAATTTAGGTTGTCTCGGCGGCAATCATCAAAATCGATACTCATTGATGGCAGTTCGCGGCTAAAATCAACTTCTTGTGCGTTAACTATGTTTGCGCCCAAGCCTGCGTTTACCCAGCTGCCGTAAGGTGCATCTGGTTTGCTAGTGGCTTTTGAATTGTGCGCATCAAACATAAAGCTCAATTCTGAATTGAAATAGTATTCAACGTTTAAACCAATAGAATCGTTTTGATTAACCTGGTTTAGCTCTTGAAACGCTAAACCTAAATCGCGTGTTTGCTGATCGCGACGTTCTTCTCGGTAATAAATCGGGGTTTTTACCGTGTTATCGTCAAACGTTAGCGCGCTTTTGTAGTTATCCATCCATATTGATTGCTCAGCACGGGCTTCGAACAAATCTTGTTTAGAATACGTGTAATCAAGCGTGGCTGTTAAATCGTCAATAGGGCTGTACTGCAGCGTTAATTGTGCGTTTGTACGAGTACGTTCTCTGTCGGCAATGGTGTAGCGCAAATCTGATGGCATTGAATAAAGCTGGCCAACAGCGGGTGCATTAGTTAAAACAATATCGTCTGCAGCTTGTGGGATTGTGCCGTCAAAAGCAGATGTATTCCATTGATTTACAAACGCACCTGTTGATGAGCTATCGCGCTGTTGCATGCTTGCAGTTAACGAGGCACCAAATTTAGCTTCACTGTCGGTCCAGCTGATTAAGCCCGAAAGCTCTGGTGTTATGTCATCACCAACGCGGTTTGTTGAGTCATGTAATGCTTTTACGCCAATGCTTGAAACAAAGCCTGGATTGTCGAGTGGGCGAGCCGTATTAATATTAATTGTTGCGCCAATACCACCTGATGCAATACTTGCTTTACCTGTTTTATATACTTCAACCGATTTAACGCTATCAGATGCTAAGTTTGCAAAGTCAAAAGCACGAGAGCTGGGTGTACCACCGCCTGAAGGCAATGAAGCTGCCGGCATAGTTCGACCGTTTAGGGTTACCATATTGTAGTCGGGACCAAAACCACGAACCGTTACTTTAGAGCCTTCACCATTTGAGCGATCAATCGACACACCTGTAATACGCTGTAGCGACTCGGCTAAGTTGGTATCAGGAAATTTACCAATATCTTCAGCTGATATAGCATCTACAACGCCTGCGGCGTCGCGTTTTAAACGAGTAGACTCTTTAATACTGCTTTTAAAACCAGTAACTTGAATTACTTCAACATCTGTATTTGCTTCTTGTGCATATACAGGTAAAGAGATTGATGCGCCTAAAATCAGAGATAGGCTGGTCGCTATCTTTGTTTTTCTTACAATATGGTTGGACATTCGGTTTCCCTCGCACTTTTATCATTATTATTAACAGCTGTATGGGGCTGTTATTGTGTAATTATAAACATTGTCAAATGTATGGAAGCGCTTCCAGAAAGGTGCATTTAACTGAGTTTTGTGGAAGCGCTTCCAGAAATGCTAGTTTAAATTTTAAATAGGGTCAACTATTGTTTTAATAAAATGAGACTAAATTGTTTTTAAAATGTATGTTTTTTAGATTTGATTTTATTTAAATTATAAATTACAGGTGGTTATAAAAAACCGTTTTGAATAGTTGTGTAACAACATTTTATTATAAGAAAACCGATTATTGATTCATTTAGTTATTTAAACACTTTTATAAGGTGTTTAAATCAGCTTTTAATACAAGCTAAAATTAATAAATCGGCCGCTGGTCACTCAACTAAAAAATAGGTACGTTTGCTAACTTAGCGAAAATGCCGATGTAGTGATTATGTACAACGCTATTGATGCAAACGCATCAAGCGGCGGTTCTATCTCATTTTATGAATCGGTCATTAAAAAATCAGCAGTTGTTTAAAAAATCGTTAATTAAATCACTAAAAAGTAACGTAGTTTTTGCAGAAGATGGTTTAAAAATAAACTTATAAAGTATTGCGCATAAGAGTGTTGCGGGTCGCTAGTTTTATCGCTATTTTAAAGGCTCTCTCATAGATGGATTTTATTATGCGCATTAAATTTTTAGCGAGCTTTTATTCTTTCTTCTTATTTGCACTGTTTGGTTGTGACGACCAAAGTATGGCAATGCAAGATAGCCCTCAGCTAAATAGTAATGCAAGTAACTTACCCTCTGATCTCAAAGTAAACACATCTCCAGCAGCTCAAACAAACGAACCCGCTTTAGTGGTCGGTATGCTAGCAACACATTGTAAAAGTAATGAAGCAGCCTACATTAACGCAAAAATGCATAAAGTTGTGCGTAACCCAGATGAAAGTACAGCCTACAAGTTAGAGCCTACCGATAAAGTGCTTTCTATTTGTGTTGCAAAAGATGACTCATCGCTTAGTTATCGATTTGGTAGAGTTAATGACATAGGGCTTGAAAAAGAAGCAACACCGGATGCACCATTTGGTAGTTACTACAGGCAAGTAGGGCGTATTGGCGAGAGTATTTTATTTTTTAGTAACGGCGAATATCATTATTATATTATTAACTCAGGCGGTATGGGCAGCGGTGTAACCGTTAATGTTTATAAAAACGATACATTAATAACTGAGCTGTTTTCGGGTAATGATCCTTACGATGATTTTGTTATAGCAACCGATTTAAATTTCCCTAAAAAATTGGTTATCGAAAAACAGCCATTTAATAAGCAAATGCAGTAAATAATGACTCCACAGCAGCAAAACGTAATAGAGCAAGGGCATTGGTTTAAAAACCGTAGCGCTTATTTAAAAAGCTTTTTATTAACGCAGGGCAAAACGCTCTCGCTAAAAGCTCAGCAATCATTATTTTTGCGAGGTGATAAGCACGATGGAATTTATGCCGTACTTAGCGGCGTGGTGCGTATTAGTGGCGTAAGTAACGAAGGCAAAGAAGCCGTATTGAGCTTTATTGATTCATCACTTTGGTTTGGCGAAGTTACCTTGTTTGATGGTGGCCTGCGTACTCATGACGTATATGCACAAACTGATGTTGTGCTTTTTTACGTGCCCCAACGCGAGCTTGAACAGCTATTAAACGAACAGCCACAATATTGGCAAGAGTTTGGTTTATTGTTGGCACAAAAGTTACGCCTAATGTTTACCTCAATGGAAGATCACGCATTACTAAGCGCTGAGCAAAAAGTATGCAATCGACTTTTAATGCTCAGCGAGCATACAGAGCACTTAACACCACTTGTTTTATCTCAGCAGCAACTTGCTGATATGACCTACCTAACGCGCCAAACTATTAATCAAATACTGCAACAGCTTGTTAGCTTACAAGCTATTAGTTTGGGGTATCAACGCATAACTGTTTTAGATAAACAAAAGTTACAGGCCCGTGCTACACAAGCTTAAATAGAGGATGCTTTATTTAGTTGGAACCAAAATTGCTACAGATAATGTAACGCAACAATGGATTTGAGCTAATGACTACAATAACCTTTAAAAATCAATATAGTAACTATAACTCTCCTGCATTAAATAAAGCGGCAGGACTAAGCGAAGTTGCGGCAACTAATACCCTCCCTAACGAAAAAACAAATGATGTTAAAGGCATTACCTCAGCTCCTAAAGAACCAACGTTTTTAGAAAGTGCTCAAGAAGCGCTGGTTTATCAGCGCTTAGGTGTAAACAAAAACAAAATAGACGAACTAAAAGCGACAATAGAAGAGCTCATTAAAGAACAGCAAAGTGAAGGCGCAGACCCTAGCGTAATTGCTGATAAAATAGAGGAACTTCAAAAAATGCTTGAGCAAGAGTATCAAAAAGGGCGCGAGCGAACGGATATGAAAGGTGAGCATGAGCCGGGTAAAATAATTTCTGCATTTGTTTAATTTACAAAATGTCGGATACTTGACATTGTTGTTGTGTCTACTTTTGCTAAAGTAAGTTTTATATATAAAAATAAAGGCAAAACAATGAAAACACTTCAACAGCAACTTGGTAAATATGGTTTGTATCATCGTTCTAAGCGTAATGTACTAACGCACTTTATTGGTATTCCGCTCATTGTATTTGCAGCGTTGTGTTTACTAGCGCGCATTCAAATACCCCTTGGTAGTGTAGTAATTGATGGTGCACAACTTTTTGTATTAGCGTCGGTTGTTTATTATTTTATGCTGAGCTTTTCGCTTGGCTTCATTATGGCCGTGATATTCACTTTACTCCTTGTTGGTGCTCAGCCTATTGCGGCAATGGCGTTTTGGCCTTGGTTGAGTATTGGCGTAGGTGTGTTTGTATTTGGCTGGGTATTACAGTTTATTGGGCACTATTACGAAGGTAAAAAACCGGCGTTTGTAGATGACCTAATTGGTTTAATTATTGGCCCTTTGTACGTAACTGTTGAACTACTATTTTTAATGGGTTTTTACAAAACATTAGAAGATGAAGTAAACGCAATAGCAGGTCCTACAAAGGCGTAAAATACTTTACTAAGTACCTTTATAAAACCTAATAAATAACAATAAAAGGGCAGATAACGCATGCAATATAATAATAAAACCGTGTGGATCACCGGGGCATCGTCAGGTATTGGTAAAGAGCTTGCTATACAATTTGCCGAGCTTGGAGCGCGCGTTATTTTATCGGCGCGCAATGTAGATAAACTAAACGATTTAAAAGCAACGCTTAAAGGCGAAGGGCACTTAGTTGTGCCGCTGGACTTAGCCCAGCCAGAGCATGTACTGAGTACAGTAACAGCAAAAATGAGCGAGCTTCCTGCAATAGATATTTTAATTAATAACGGCGGCGTATCGCAGCGCAGTTTATTTTTAGAAAACGACTTTAACGTGTACCGCCAATTAATGGAGGTTAATTACTTTGGCTTAATTGCACTTACTAAAGCTGTGTTGCCTACTATGGTGGCAAAGCGCAGTGGCTCAATTGTGTCTATTAGTAGTGTGGCGGGTAAAGTAGGTTCAAAATTTAGAACAGGTTATTCGGGTTCAAAATATGCGGTGGTTGGTTTTATGGATTGCCTACGTGCAGAAGTAGCACAACATAATATTCATTGTTTAACAATTTGCCCTGGCTCTATTAAAACAGCAATTGCGCATAACTCACTAAACGAGCAAGGCATAGCGCAAAATAAACCAGAAGAGTCGATAGAAAATGGCATGGATGTAAGCGTAGCGGCTTCAAAAATGATTCGTGCCATTAGCGATAAAAAAGACGAAGTGATTATTGGCAAAGGTTTAAGTGGTTGGGCGCCTACAATTAAGCGCTTTTTCCCTACTTTGTTTAATCGCATTACCGCAAAAACAAACTATAGGTAGCGTCGTTTATTTCAAAGGCGTAAAATGCCGGAAATTTGATCAATTTAGAAAAGGATTCTAAATGAAGTATTTATGGCTGAGCCTGTTTTTTATTGTATTAATTTGGTCTGGTATTAACCCAAAAGATCAATTTACATGGCTGCTTGAAGTTATCCCCGCAATTATTGGTTTAGTGCTGCTAGCAAGTACCTATAGCCACTTTAAACTTACTCCTATTTTATATACATTTATTTTAGCGCATTGCATTGTGTTGATGATTGGCGGGCATTACACCTACGCCGAAGTCCCTTTTTTCGATAATCTATTTGGTAGCGAGCGTAATAACTACGACAAAGTAGGGCACTTTTTTCAAGGCTTTGTACCTGCACTACTAGCACGCGAAATTTTACTGCGCAAAAAAGTAGTAAATGGTCGAGGCTGGTTAATCACCTTTGTTATTTCGGTATGTTTAGCATTTAGCGCGTTTTACGAATTAATAGAGTGGTGGGTTGCAGTGTTAAGCGGCGAAAACGCAGAAGCATTTTTAGGCACGCAAGGTTACGTGTGGGATACCCAATCAGATATGGGACTGGCGTTATTTGGGGCTATTTGCTCGCTATTAGTACTTTCAAAAGTACACGACAAACAGCTAAAAAACGTTAAAGATTATTTATAGGCTATAGGAACGTTCTATAGAAATGTTTATAAAAACGTTGGTAAAAAAGACTATTAACTTATGAGCGCAAACATTAGTAACTACTCAATAAGCACAGACAAAAGCAAACTTAACTTTAACGTTATTTATAACTTTATTGCTAATAGCTATTGGGCCAAAGGCATTCCTAAAAGCGTGATGCAATCAGCTATTGATAACTCAATGTGCTTTGGTGTTTACAGCGCTCATAACGAACAAGTTGGCTTTGCTAGGGTAGTGACCGATAAAGCAACCTTTGCCTATTTAGCCGATGTATTTATTACCCCAGATTTGCAAGGTAATGGTCTGAGTAAGTTACTTATTAAAACGATAGTAGAGCACCCTGAGCTACAAGGGCTCAGGCGCTTTTTATTAGCGACTTCTGATGCGCATGGCCTTTATGCGCAATACGGGTTTAAACCAATAGATAACCCAGCACTGCTAATGCAAATAAATCCTGAGAATGTGTATGGTAAAAACAATCGTGATACCTAATAAACGGGAGCGAAGAACAAATTCCGTCTAATGTTCTTGTTATGTTTTTTTCATACGATGCCATATGAAAGCAGGTGTCTTTTTCAGCTTTTGATATTGAGAAACTCCTGATAAAGACTCTGTAAAACCACTTGCAACGCCGAGTCCTAACATAGCTAAAAAAGGAATGGCTGAACCACCACTGACAATTGATGCAGACAACCCGCCTAAACTTACTAATGAACCTTTAGTAAAGCCTGATTTCATGGCACTTAGGCTATTACTGACTTCTTTAATTTGAGGTTCAATTTCATTAGAAAATAACCTCCTAGCTCTCCTATTGAATTCTTCACCTTCATAGCCAGAAAGCTCTCCTGATAGGTCTAGTAAAGTTTCATTAAAACGCTGATATAGTTGAGGGTCTTTTGTACGAAGTGCAAGTATTGTTTCTGGGCTATCAATATTCAACAGAGTACCATTAGCATCGAAAAAGCCTTTTGCCTCCTCTCCTTGGTTAGGATTCCTCTCAGTTGTCATATTTAATAATTTAGCTTCGAATGGTGACTCAGTTATATAAGTATGTCCCAGCTTTTGAGAAATGCTTGATTCAGTAGATATTCCAATTAATCGTGATCGCATAGCTTGATTGATTGTTTGATAAGACCAAAAATCAAATTTCTCTTTGCTTAATGTCCCTTTAGGATCCCACTTGGTTTTCAATTTCAATATTTCAGAGTTATCTATATCAGATTCAGTAACGCCTGTTTGAAATAAATAAAGGCTTGTTCCATTTTGCCAATAATCATTCTTAAAACTAACATTTAAAGCCATTCGACGATTTACATCTGCAAGTTCAGACAGCAAATACATACCACCATTTTCATTTGGAATGACAGATTTTTGTACTGCATTTTTATGAATATAGTCATGTATTTTTTCGGGGATTGATGATTTAAAAGCATCATCAGAAGCTAAAATTGGGATTTCATTTTCATTAGGCTGAACCAGATCTAATAACGGATAAACCTTTACAATGTCAGATCGGATTAATTTAAAAAAATACGAAAATAAATTAAGCCCTTCAATTAGATCTTTATATCTAATGTCACCTCTAACCATTAATGGGTCATTAATTATTTGAGACTCATATATTAACGCCGATGCTAATATTTTTGAATTAGTTAAATCAACTGATGTAGAGCTGTATAAACCACTTAACCGACCTGATACTGAAACATTCTTTAACTCTAAGGGAAATTGTACTGCTCTTGACTGTATATAGGCAGATATGCGTTTAGACACCTCATGATCAGGCAAAGAAGATATGTCACAGATTGCCCCTTGGGCACTTAATAACCCTACTTCAATCAATGTATCTAATGCTAAGTTGCTCAACACATTCTCCTAAAACATAATAGCTTTATCAGAGGACACTTTCCTCTTTTTATGAGTAACGCATGTCCTCTTAATTATTTTTAATATTAATAACAAATCCTGTAACACATTGCGAGTATTAAACTTTAAGTCGGGCTGTTCTTTTAATAACATGCAGAAAGAGGAAAACGTCCTCATTTTTTGACTTAGGAGGAAAAACGCCAGCGCGGTATATAAATGCAGCAATTAAGTATTTAAAATGAAAACCAAATCCGATTTTAAATCATTTAATAGTCACTAAAAAACGCCAGAGATAACGTAAGTAACCGCTTTAAGACACTTGTTTGTGTAAGCATATTATAAAAGGTGGTTTAGGGATGGTAGAAGCTGTAAACGAGGTTATGATTTATCTACTAAACGCGTCTTCCTACTTTTAAAACAGGGCAGACGCGTTTAAGTATACTGATACCAATCGACTTAAATATTTAGCCTTTCTAGCGTGCTAAATAAAGCGTTAACGGCGTTATAAATCTCTCATGTAGAACAACTGCATGTCGAAATTTATGCCTTGTTATCACTCTATTTATCCGTCGCTATAAATGTCTAATAACTTAACACGATTGGTATTATTTGGCTTTTTTAGCCTCTAGAGTTTCTATTTCACTCCAGATTTTTTCGGCTTCTGCACTTAACATGGCGAAGCTTTTAATGTCGCCTTTTCTTTGTGCCTGCATGCCTTGCTCTAGTTTTACGTCGTATTCTTTACGCAGTTTTTTTACGGGGTCAGGCTTTAAAAATGAAAACATTAGTATTCTCTTAATTTATTAAATTATATGTAGTTAGTGTACGCATTAATGGGCTTAATAGTTCTTTGTTTGGTGAAAATGTTTACTTTGCGATTTAAAAGCGCAAAGTAAACGCAGTGTAATTATTAACGTACTGTGTGCTAGTTCTAGTGCTTACTTTTCTGGCTCTAGGCGTTTAATACCTTGGCCATCAATACCTAAATAAATAAAACCATCACTGCCTTGGGCTAAGCTGCGTACTCTGCCAATTCCATCGAGTATTTTATATTGCTTAACAACCTTACCTTTTGAGAGCTCTAGTGCGCTAATGAATGCAAACTTCATTGATGCTAATAATAGCTTACCTTTAAGCTTTGGGTATTTATCACTCGTTACATACAACATATCGGAAGGGGCAATTGAAGGAGTCCAATGTAATACGGGCGATTGCATGCCGTCTTTTTCTTTAAGGTCGGTAAACTTGGTACCGCTGTAGTTAATGCCATAACTTACTAAAGGCCATCCGTAGTTAGCGCCTTTTTTTATAATATTAAGCTCATCGCCGCCGCGTGGTCCGTGTTCGTGAGACCATAAAATATTATTTTGATTATCAAACCACATGCCCTGTGGATTACGGTGCCCATAAGACCATGCTGCATGTTTTGCATCTTTTTGTTTAACAAACGGATTGTCGCTTGGGATACGGCCATCATCGTGTAAGCGATAAATTTTACCGCCGTCCCGCGTGAGATCTTGTGGGTTTATGTCGCGCGAGCCGCGATCGCCAATTGAAAAATAAACATAACCTTCATTATCAAACACAATACGGCTGCCGTAGTGCTGGCCTTTGGTAGTATTATGCTCGCCTTTGTATAGCAATTGCTGATCAGACAGCTGCGTATGATCGCTACTTAGTTTGGCGCGCATTAAGGCGGTGTTACTTCCGCTTCCTTTGCCCTCACTACTTGAGTAACTAAAGTACAGCCATTGGTTTTGCTTACTATCGGTGTGTAGTGATAAATCAAGTAATCCACCTTGGCCATTAGCGTCAATGTCGGGAAGCCCTGAAACCTTAGTTAATTTAGTGGTATTTTTAGGTAATAAAAATAACGCTCCACTGCGCTCAGATATTAGTAAATCACCATTAGCTAAAGGCTCAATAGCCCAAGGTATAACTACACCTTCTGCCGCTGTTACTGCGTTAACGCTAAGCGATAAAGTATCGAGCTGCTTATAGTTTTTTACGTAATCGCTTTTTGCATGCGCGGGTGCGTTAGTAGCAAATATAGCAACGGCTAAGCCTGCACTTATTAGTTTAGGGAGTGTGTTATGTGACATTAAATTTATCATTATGGCTTCCAAAATTAATCCAATCTTACACAACCTTATCATGGCATAAATCAATTTGTTAAGTGTTGAGTTGAATGAAAAACACACACTTATATATTTTAAAATTACTTCTTCACAGGAAATTGTTTTAGCAAATTGCGCTAATAAAAATTGAATAATTACTCTATTGGGGTTGAAAACTTAAAATTTGAGCGTACACTTGTGCGCTGAAGTTTGGGCGTACACGTGTAAGTTCAAAGTAATTAAGATTCGATAGAGATTTAACCATGATGACTCAAGTATTAAACCAATTTTCAAAATGGTTTTTACACCATCAAAGTTTTGCAGGCTACATAGAGCCCGTAATGCAGGTGTTTAAACCTGCGTGGCGTGCAGGGCAGTTTAGAGCGCAAGTAGTTAGTACAGCTGTACTTGATGGCGGTTTTTTAAGTGTGCAACTTAAGCCAAGCAAACAATGGCGGGCGCATACGTCAGGGCAACATATAAGTTTAACGGTTGAAATTAATGGGCGATTATTAACACGCGTTTTTACCGTGGCCTCAAGCGCTCAACAATTTAAAAATACTGGGTTAGTGCGTTTACTAATCAAAACAAATGCGCAAGGGCGCTTTACTGGCTTACTCAGCAGTGCATTAAAAGCGGGTTTGTGGTGCAATATTTCTGCGCCAAGCGGCGACTTTGTATTTAAAAACACACATACACCAGCCACTTTTATTGCAGGCGGCTCGGGTATAACACCTATGCTAGCTATGCTTGATGATTACTTAAGCCAAACTACGCAAAAAGTGTCGTTGGTGTATTACGCAAAAGCCACTGAGCATCAATGTGTTGATGAGCTAAGTGAGTTGGCGGCGCAATTTGAGCATTTTTCGTTTTTATTGTTAACGCGTGAGCAATCAAGCGATATAACCAGCAATATTAAGCCGTGGGAAAACCCAGACATTTACTGCTGTGGCCCTGCAGCATTTATGCAAACGGTGAGCGATTTTGCTAAAACGCATAAGCTAAATTACTACCAAGAAGCATTTGGTTTAGCGCTGCCTAGCTTAAACGACGACAGCCAATTTAATGTAAAAATTAACGCCAGTGCCCATGTTGTATCGGGCAACGATGTTTTACTACCTCAGTTTGAAGAAAAAAAGCTACCCGTTAAACGTGGTTGCGGTATTGGTATTTGCCATCAATGCCAATGTATTAAAAAGTCAGGCGTGGTACGTAATTTAAAAACAGGTGAATTGAGTGACAACGGCGAGCAATTAATACAACTTTGCGTAAGCCAACCTGTTAGTGATTTGGAGTTACAATTATGAAAAACATTAACTACGACATGCTCGCAAGCGAGCTAGATGCCATTAAAATGGACACCCTTGGCAAAGTAGGCCAACAAGATGCTGACTATATTCGCTCTGTTGTACGCAAGCAGCGAGTGTGTGAATGGAGCGGGCGAATTTTGCTAATGCTTGGTTTTATTCAGCCATTATTATGGGTTGCAGGCGTGTTGTTATTAGCACTTGCTAAAATTTTAGACAATATGGAAATTGGCCACAATGTAATGCATGGTCAATACGATTGGATGAACGACAAGCAACTCAACTCACAGCATTATGAATGGGACATAGCGTGCGATGGACAAAGTTGGCACCGCGTTCATAACTTTGAACACCATACGTATACTAATATTATTGGTAAAGACAGAGACTTTGGTTATGGCTTGTTGCGTTTAAGCGATGATTTTAAGTGGCGCTTTAAAAATGTATGGCAGTTTTTTACATATATTAATTTAAGTGTGTTATTTCAGTGGGGCGTGTCGTATCACGAGTTAGCTGCAGAGCGTGTTTTTATTGGTAAAAAGAAAGAAAACCGCGAAGGGCTTGTATCACACTCTACATTAAAGCAGCGCTTTTTTAGTAAAGGCGCTCGCCAGTTAGTTAAAGATTATGCGATATTTCCGTTACTTGCAGGGCCTTTATTTTTATGGGTGTTAGCGGGTAATTTAGTGGCAAACTTAATTCGTAATTTATGGACATCAACCATAATATTTTGTGGCCACTTTACCGAAGAGACCGAAACCTTTAAAGAAGAAGACTGTATAAACGAAACCCAAGGGCAGTGGTATTATCGCCAAGTACTTGGCTCGTCTAATATTAAAGGGTCGCATTGGTTTCATGTTTTAACGGGGCATTTGAGCTGCCAAATAGAGCATCACTTATTTCCTGATATGCCGTCTTCGCGCTACCAAGAAGTTGCACCTCAAGTACAAGCCGTTTTGAAAAAACACGGTATTGATTATCATACAGGTGGTTTTTTTAGACAGTATACGTCGGTGCTAAAACGTATTATTAAATATTCGTTTAAATAAACATGTTTTAATTAACGAATGAAAAAATCGGTCTGTGTAACTACACTGACCGATTTTTTTGTTTATTGCACTCAATACGGTTGATTAGTAAACAGCACTTGCAAAAAATTCTCATAGTTAATTAAAAAAGCCTTACTTTAGCTATGGTTAAATAGCGTGTGATTGTCATACAATGGAGGGAAATAGACCACACAAGAGAGATTAAAATGGCCGCATTTGGTACCGTGTTTATGCCGCAGATGATTCAAGCTCGTTTTTCTGATAATAAATGGAGCGAGAGCTCAATTGTCCCTTCCGATAAACTTGAACTTCATGCTGGTGCGCACGTTCTTCATTATTCAAGTACATGTTTTGAAGGCTTAAAAGCCTTTCGCCATGAAGATGGTTCTGTTTATCTTTTTAGAATGGATGCAAACATTGCACGCATGCAACAAAGCTCAGCGCTATTAAGCTTACCGAGTTTTGACAGCGATATGCTAAAAACGATGATTATCGATATTATGCGCGAATACGCAGATGAAACGCCATTACCACCGGGCTCTATGTATATTCGCCCAACGCACATTGGTACTGAGGCTGCAATTGGTAAAGCGGCTGCGCCATCAATGAGCTCGCTTTTATACACGTTACTATCGCCAGTAGGTGATTATTTTGCCGGTGGTGCAACTGCACTGCGCGTACTGCTTGAAGAAGATGGTATGCGCTGCGCTCCGCACATGGGTATGGTAAAAAGTGGTGGTAACTACGCCAGTGCTCTAGCACCTATTAGTGCTGCACGAACTAAGTATCAAGCAGATCAAATTTTATTTTGCCCAGGTGGCGACGTACAAGAAACCGGTGCTGCTAACTTTATACTTATTGATGGCAACGAAATTATCACTAAAGCGCTTGATAGCACGTTTTTACACGGTGTAACGCGTAATAGTATTTTAACCATAGCAAAAGATTTAGGTATGACGGTAAGCGAGCGTAACTTTAGCGTTACTGAGCTACTAGAGCGTGCTGCTAAACCAGGTACTGAAGCGGCGCTTTCGGGCACTGCAGCTGTGCTAACTGCTGTGGGTACGTTTATTCATAACGATAAAGAATACAAAGTAGGTACTGGCGAGCCAGGCCCAACGACTGCGCGCCTTCGCCAAGCATTGAACGATATTCAATGGGGTAAAAGTGAAGACAAGCACGGCTGGTTAACTAAAATCTAATTATAGATTTAATCGCAACTCGCATTAAAAAGCCACCTAATCGGTGGCTTTTGTGTGTTTGGTTACTTTAAGCTGTGCTTATTAGAACTTCATTTCTATTTTACCGTACACGTAGCGTCCGTTAAATCCATACGGCGAGAAGCTAGAGTAAGCAAATAAACGTGAGAAGGTGGTTACATCGTCAACATTTTCACGGGTTGCATCTGGGTAAACATCAAAAATGTTATTAGCACCTAAGCTAAGCGATACGTTTTCACTAAGCGAGTAGGCGACATCTAAGTCGGTTATCCATTTAGGCTTAAGCACTTCGTTACGTTCAGGGTTGTCTGAAGGGTCTTGAGTTTCTCCGTAACGCGTTGTTCTAAGAGTGGTACGTATGTCGTCGTTAGTCCACGTAGCGCTTAAGTTGTACTTATTACGCGGTGTGCTTACTTCAAAACGACGCAGCTCAGTGCCTGAGAACAAGTTGTCTTGATCAAACCCTGCACCTTGAAGCTCTGCTGGTGGGTCGATAATATTTGTTACTTCATTTTTGCCGTAGTTATAACCTAGGTTAAAGGCTAAATCGCCGTAACCATCAGTTGCTACATTATATGAGGCAACCACATCAACACCACGGGTTTTGCTGTCAATTGCATTTAAGAAGAAACGACCTTGGTTAGCGCCTGTGCCTTGGAGTAAATCGGCAATAGCATCGCCCGATAAGTTGTTTGATAGCACAATGCGGTCATCAATTAATATTTGGTAGTAATCAACCGATAAGCTGAAATTAAAGTCGGTAGACCATGTAAAACCAACGCCGTAGTTTGTTGCTTCTTCTGCATCAAGGCCAGGTGAGCCCAGTGCTTTTGCTACATCGCTGCTTGGTGCGAACGTACCTGTTTCGGTTGGTTCGCCATCAACAAATACAGTGGCCACTGAGGTAAAGTATTGCTGCTGCAAAGAAGGTGCTCTAAAACCAGTAGATACTGAGGCGCGTAGTGCTAAGTCTTCAGTTAATGAATAACGAGTTGCAATTTTACCGTTAAGTGTATCGCCAAAGTCTGAGTAATCTTCATAACGGGCGGCAACCGCTAAATTCCAATCGTCGGTTAGGTAGGTTTCAAGGTCTATATATAAGCTCACGTTGTGGCGGCTGTTATCGCCCTCTGATTCGGGTGTAAACCCCGGGAATACTTGTGCCCCCGCTGCGCCAAATGGGCCATCAACTGGGTCGGTTACTGCGCCTCCTGGGCCAAATGTGCCTTGTGCGTATGAAGCTTCTTCGCCTGCATCTATTTGATATCCTTCGCGGCGATACTCAGCACCTACAGCTACGTTTACAGAGTTTTCTAAAAAGCTGACGTCTACCTCGCGGCTAAAATCAACGTTTAAAGTAAGTTGATCGTAGGTAAGTGTTCCTGCATCAAAGCTTGTTTGGCTAGTAGGGCCATATGAGGTATTTAAGCTATTTATAACACCAAACTCAAATGCATCTTGACCATATACGGCCGATACATCGTAATTCCATTCACTTACAAAACCTTTAGCGCCAAGTGCCAGTGAAAAGTCATCTATGTCTGAGGTGATAACAGGTAAAAAGCCATCAGGATAAACTTCTTCTATATTACGGCTATCGCTTGCACGGCGATAAAAACCGCCGCCTTCGCCTTCGCGTTTGCTGTAAGAGCCAAACGAATATAAATCTACTTCGTTTGTTAATTGATACCCTGCGTTATAAAACACAGAAAAGTCTTCAACATCGCCATTACCAAAGTTATGGTTATATCGATTTACGGTAAGTTCACGTGGGTCAAGCGCGCCATCTACTGAACCGTCATCTATGCGTGCGTAGTTTTCACGATTATCGTAGTCAGAGCGGTTAGTTGAATGGCGGTCGCGGTATTCTGTTGAAATGTTTAAAAAGCCATTATCGCCAAGTTCAAAACCCATATTACCTTGCAGCGTTAGTGTTTGGCCGTCTGTTAAAGAGCGATCGCCTCCTTCAGTAAAGGCTAAATTACCATCACTGCCTTCAGATACAGATTCAAGTTGTGGTACACCGTCCATTTCGGTTACGTTAGCACCATATATAGCCGCAACTGAACCACCGCTGCTGGCACTTTTAAGCACAATATTAATAACACCGGCTATCGCATCAGAGCCATATTGCGCTGCTGCACCATCGCGTAATACTTCAATACGGGCAATAGCATTTGCTGGTATTGCATTTAAATCAACCGATGATGAACCACGACCCGTTGAGCCATTTAAGTTAAGTAATGCGTTGCTGTGGCGGCGTTTACCATTAACAAGCACTAAGGTGTGATCGGGTGCTAAGCCACGAAGCTGAGCGGGGCGTACATGGTCGCTGCCATCAGTAAGTGATGCCTGCGGGAAGTTAAAGCTGGGTAATAAACTGCTAAGTAGGGCATTCGTTTCAGTAAAGCCAGAATTTTTAAGTGCATCTGCACCAATTATATCGATGGGTACTGCACTGTCTTCTACTGTACGGCCTAATCGACGAGAACCAATTACGCTTATTTGTTCGATGTTTTCTTCTGCTTTAGTGTCTTGCTCTGCAGCATTTACTGAGAGCGAACCAAGTAGTGCAGCAGACGCGCTCATTGCGAGTAATATTTGTGGTACCGATTGCTGTAATTTAAATAACGGTTTTCTATTCATGCTGTATTTCCCCATACCCATTGAATTATTTTAGTTTTGTACAAAAAGATTAATACCAACCCGCAATAATACTTAATCATTTTTAGGGGCTAAACGTGCCGTTACCTGCGTTAAAAAATTCTCATTTGGAGCAACTAAATAGCGAATTTTTTGCCTAGCTATCAACACGTTTTTCCATCCTCAAAATAGATCACTTAATTAAGCGGATTGGTATAAACCTCTTTGTTACCTTGAACATATACTTAATTAACAAAGTCAGTCAATTGAATAACATTCAATTAATTTAAGGGTTTTTATAATTACATTTGGTTGTTTTTTATAATGATCATTGTTTTAGTTATATAGCGGAGGTAATTGCTAAGTAATTGATGGATAATGAATTATATTTAAAAGTTAAATTTAACGTTTAATTAACTGGTAAGATGAGATGGGTGGTTTAAATTAATTATGGGTAGGGAACCATTTTTATTGGGCTGGCAATAAATAGCTGTTGAGCTATAAATATTTTTTAAAATTTAAAATACAAATAAACCCATTAAATGTTAACTAAATTAACATTTAATGGGTGTACTATAAATTATGTACTACTTATTAGAACCTATACTTTAAAGCATGAAGCAATTTTGTTTTTATAAGTAATTGGTATAAAAAAAGAGTGCTAAAAATAGTGTTAAAATTTAATTTTTCCAACAAGCATATCTTTAAACATTACCCAATCTCCCCATAAACTGTAAAAAGGGTGTTTAAAAGTAGCAGGGCGGTTTTTTTCAAAAAAGAAATGTCCGACCCACGCAAACCCATATCCAATAACAGGTAATAGCCATAATAAACTGTAGTGTTGTTTTAATAATGCTATTGCGATTACAGCAAGAACGAGTGTACTTCCTATAAAATGTAAGCGGCGGCAAATCACATTGCGATGCTCTTTTAAATAATAAGGGTAGAAGGCTTTAAAGCTTTTAAACGTGGGGTTTGTACTTTGCATAGTGTGCTCTTTTATTGTTTTTTATTTTAATGAGGGTCGTGCTATTAAAGCGTAAGTTTACATTTGTTTACAGCGATAAATGGCGCTTAACGCATCTAAATAGACAAAAGGGCTAAAAGTTAATAACTTAGGCGCACTATTAATAAATAAGAATGGAACTCAGGATGTTTAAACACACTCTAGCATGTGCTGTAATTGTAGCGCTTAGCGGCTGTTCAGAGCCAACTAATACGGTAACTCAAGAAGAAGTAAAAGCACCAATGAAGCAAGTTAACGCAGTTATATACCCAGAAACAAAAAAAGGCGATATCGTAGATACCTACTTTGAAGAAGCCGTTAGCGACCCATATCGTTGGCTTGAAGATGACATGAGCAGCGAAACTGCCGATTGGGTTAAAACGCAAAACAATTTAACGTTTTCTTATTTAGAACAAATCCCTTATCGCGATAAGTTAAAGCAGCGCCTTGAAAAACTAATGAATTACGAAAAAATAGGCGCTCCTTTTACTGAAGGCGATTACACCTATTTTTATAAAAACGATGGCCTGCAAAATCAATATGTTTTGTACCGCAGTAAAGATGGCGGCGACGTTGAAGTATTTTTAGATCCAAACAAGTTTAGTGAAGATGGTACGACGTCTATGTCGGGTTTATCGTTTTCAAAAGATGGCTCATTACTCGCGTATCAAATATCTGAAGGTGGCAGCGATTGGCGCAAAATTATAGTTATTGATGCACGTACCAAAGAGCAAGTTGAAGAAGCGCTTGTTGACGTTAAATTTAGTGGCATTGATTGGTTAGGCAACGAAGGTTTTTATTATTCAAGTTACGAAAAACCTAAAGGGAGTGAACTTTCGGCTAAAACAGATCAGCATAAAGCGTATTACCATAAGCTAGGTACTGCACAGTCTGCTGATAGTGTTGTATTTGGTGAAACTGATGAGCAAAAACATCGCTATGTAGGCGCTGATGTAACTCATGACGGCCGTTACCTACTTATTTCAGCTAGTACGTCTACGTCAGGCAATAAGCTGTTTATAAAAGATCTAACAAAAGAAAACAGTGAGTTTGTAACGGTTGTTGGAAATACTGATTCAGATACATCAGTTATTGATAACGAAGGCAGCAAGCTGTTTTTAGTTACTAACCTCAATGCACCAAACAAAAAAGTAGTGACGGTTGATGCAAGTAATCCAAGCCCAGAAAATTGGGTTGATTTAATTCCAGAAACCAAAAACGTACTAAATCTTACAAAAGGTGGCGATACCTTTTTTGCCAACTACATGGTTGATGCTATTTCACAGGTAAAACAGTACAACAAAAAAGGTGAGTTAATTCGCGAAATTACATTACCAGGCGTGGGTACTGCACGTGGTTTTGGCGGTAAAAAAGATCAAACAACGCTTTATTATTCGTTCACTAACTACAAAACACCAGGTACTACTTATACGTTTGATGTAACTACGGGTGAATCGGGTGTTTATCGTAAGTCGGCTATTGATTTTAATAGTGATGATTACACGTCTGAGCAAGTGTTTTACACATCAAAAGACGGCACTAAAATACCGATGGTAATTACCTATAAAACAGGCATTAAGCTTGATGGTTCAAACCCTACAATTTTATATGGTTACGGTGGTTTTAATATTAGTTTAACGCCAAGCTTTAGCCCCGTTAATGCTGTATGGCTTGAGCAAGGTGGTGTGTACGCCGTTGCTAATATTCGTGGTGGCGGTGAGTACGGTAAAGACTGGCACAATGCCGGCACTAAATTGCAAAAGCAAAATGTGTTTGACGACTTTATTGCGGCTGCTGAGTATTTAAAAGATAAAAAGTACACGTCTAAAAAGCGCTTAGCACTTCGCGGTGGATCTAATGGTGGTTTATTAGTTGGTGCAGTGATGACGCAGCGCCCAGACTTATTTCAGGTGGCTCTACCTGCTGTAGGCGTACTTGATATGCTGCGCTACCATACCTTTACCGCAGGTGCTGGTTGGGCATACGACTACGGTACCAGTGAGCAAAGCAAAGAAATGTTTGAATACATTAAAGGTTATTCACCACTTCATAATGTAAAAGCAGGTGTTGAGTATCCAGCCACTATGATTACAACTGGCGATCATGATGACCGCGTTGTCCCTTCACATTCGTTTAAGTTTGCTGCTGAGCTTCAAGCAAAGCAAACAGGTAATAACCCAACGCTTATCCGCATAGAAACAAATGCGGGGCATGGTGCAGGTACACCAACGAGTAAAACAATTGAGCAGTATGCTGATATATTTGGTTTTACGCTATATAACATGGGCGTAGAGTCGTTATAAAAGCGCTTTAACAAAATAGCTAACTTTAATAGCTGAGGAAAAAGGCCGAGTAAATTAAATTTACTCGGCCTTTTTAATGTTTGCTAGTTAGTTATACCAATCTGCTTATATATGGGGTCTATTTAACGTTAAGAAAATTACGCTAGAACTAGGCAGAAATTTTTGTATCTAGTTGTTCTAAATAAAAAATTTTTAACGACGTTATAGTGCAATTTAATTCGTTAAATTGATCAAAGATTTATGCAGGTTGGTATTATTGCATAGGTGAAAATAATCGTTGATATGTTTTATAGGCGTACTCGTCGGTCATTCCGCTCAAATAATCGCAAATTATACGCATACCTTGGTTTTGTTTTTCGGCTTCTATGTATTGTGCTTGTGTAGTTTCTGGCAATAAACGCAGCGGATCGCTAGCAAACGCGGTAAATAACTCTATTAGTAAGTTTTGACCTTTAAACTCTATTTGCTGCATTTCGGGGTCGCGTATTAAACGTTGAAACACAAAATGCTTAAGTATTTGCAATACACTGTCGTATTGGGCATCTAATTTAGCGGTGTACTTTAAAATAGGGCATTCAAAGTCATCGTTTTGAATATCTAAATGTATATGAATAATAAAGGTATTAACCAGCTCACCTATGGCGTCCTTTCGCTCATAATCATTTTTTGAAAACAAACGCTTCGTGAGCGACTCAAGCATGGTGTTTAACCAGTCAAAGTTTAATGCTTTTAAATGAGGTAGAGCATGAGTTTGCCAATCGTCTAACGTAAGTACATGGGTTGCAATGGCATCTTCTAAGTCGTGTACGGCGTATGCTATATCGTCGGCATGCTCCATTATGGCACTGTCGAGCGATTTATACGTTGTTTTAGCGCGGTACTTATCAATAGCGGCATGGTTACTCAGCAACGTTTTATCGTTTTGACTCAGTGGTTCTACTATCCAATTGAATATGGCTGCATCGTCGTTGTATAACCCTTTGGCAGGTCGCCAATCATCTGCTTTTATAAATGCACGACCGGTTGTATCGTTGGGAATGGTATGCCATAGCGTGTTAATAAACGCGGGGTATTTTATAAAACCTAATAAAGTACGACGAGTTAGGTTCATACCGTGCCCATTACTGTAGGGCTCAAGTTTTGCAACTATGCGCAGTGTTTGTGCGTTACCTTCAAAACCACCGTGATCGCGCATCATGTAATTTAGCGCTATTTCACCACCATGACCAAAAGGCGGATGGCCAATATCGTGCGCCAAACACAGTGTTTCTAGCAGTCCGGTTGATGGAAAGTGCTTAAAGTCGCTATGTTGCGCTTTTAAATGGCGCAATATGCCAGTACCAATTTGCGATACTTCTAAAGAGTGGGTAAGGCGAGTGCGGTAAAAGTCGTTTAGGCCAATGCCCATAATTTGGGTTTTAGCTTGCAAACGCCTAAATGCAGCTGCATGAATAATACGCGAACGGTCGACCTGCCACGGCGAGCGGTTATCGTTAGGACGATGTTTATATTGCTCTATTATTCGGCTTTGCCATTGTTTATCCATACTGCTTACTCACACATAGTTAATATTATTAAACTTTGCTCAGTATACCCATGGACTTATAAATTGCGAATGAACAAATGCACTACATAGGCTCCGTTTTATCTAAAATTCAAGTACACTGCTGAAAATTCAACCGTAAAAGGTCACCAAACCCCAGTTATTCGCGTTTATAAAGTGGCTTAGGTATAATGCGCCTTCGTATGCTTGTGTATAAACCATGCATAACTAAGTTTAATAGAGAGAATAGATGTTAAAAACGATTTTTAAGCTTTTACTAACTGTATTTTTTGTTTGGGCGCTTGCATACCCGTTTATACAAAATGATGATGTTGAACTAGATGAACAAACGTCAGAACAACCAAAAAAAGTGAAGAAAAAAGAAAAACCATTACATAATGTAAAACTGCCAAAGTTTTCAGAATTTAGTGATGTTAAAGAAAAAAAACATGCATTTTTTAGCTTTATTCGTCCGCACGTTGAAGCCGAAAATAAAAAAATATTACAGCAACGCGCTAAGCTCGAAATAGCACGCATGATGTTACAAAACGAATTACCTTTAGAAAAAAAGCAAAACAAAGATATTGCTAAAATTTTAAAGTCGTATGACTTACCAACCACGGTTGATACGCTAATACTTACGCAAGCATTGCGCCGTGTTGATATAATTCCTAAAGAATTAGCGCTTATGCAAGCTGCAAACGAATCTGCATGGGGCACTTCGCGTTTTGCACGTATTGGCCTTAACTTTTTTGGTCAGTGGTGTTACACAAAAGGTTGTGGCATGGTGCCAAAACGCCGTAATACCGGGGCTGCGCACGAAGTTGCTGCGTTTAAATCAGTAAGAGCTGCTATAAACTCTTACTTTAAAAACATAAATACGCATCCTGCTTATAAAGATTTGCGCGCAATACGTGAAAACTTACGTCTTGAGCAAAAAACAATTTTAGCGACTGAACTTACACAAGGTTTAATGTCTTACTCTGAGCGCGGTGAAGCGTATATAGAAGAGTTAAACACGATGATTAGCCAAAATAGAGCCTACTTTGATGAATAAATACATTTTTAATTGTACCAACGCTATTGTGTTAGTACTGCTGAGCATTAGTGCATTTAATGTAAATGCGAGAGAATTTGTGATGTCGTATGACGGTTTTTACGACCGCTTAAAAATTGTTAACAAAGGCGATTTTCAATATGCGCGAGTTAACTTTTACATTAGTGATATTGGTACTAATGAAACATGTGCGATTAAAAGCGGTACTATTTTAACCGAAAGAAACGAGTATCCACTTAACTTTACCGATAAAGCACAATTACTATTGCCGTTCGATAAGCAGCTTGATACCGATAAAGCGGTTATTGTAGTAGAGCCGCTCAATCCTGTGCACGATTGCCAATTAAAGTTACAAATAGAAGCAAACGAACTTGAAGGTTTAGCATTTTCAAAGCAGTCGTTATATACCATTAACGAAGAACTTGATGAACTATTAACTGATTTGTCGGGCTTTTTTGTAAGTAAATTAATGTGGTTTTTATTACCAGAGCAAAAGGGCGTAGCAGTTACATTTAAAAGCCCAATGCAATTTGATGATGAAAATATAACGTGTGAAAAGTCAGTGTGTTATTTTGCAGTTGAAGATAGCTGGGAAGATGATAGCGCAGTGCTTGGCGATATATCGAACGTTATTAAAGTAACGCCTTGGATTGTTAAGTAGCTCATATATAAAAAGCGGCATTTAGCCGCTTTTTTTGTACCAAAATCAGTACTCGTTTTTAGCCTTTAGTTTTTATTTAATAAGTGGTGCTGATGAATCGCGCTGCATTAAAGTAGGTTCAAAAAAGCGATTTATAACGAGGTTTTTATTTTGATATACGTCTTTAAGCACTAATTTAGCTGCCATTTCGCCCATTTTCCCGACCGGATTATCTATGGTCGTGAGTGTAGGGTAAAGGTAGTTTGCAAAAATAACGTTATCAAATCCAACAATCGATAAATCAATTGGTAAGTTATAACCGTGCTCTCTTGCATACTTCATAGCACCGGAGGCCATTTCGTCATTGGCGCATACCAGTGCAGTAAAGCTAAGTTTTTCATCAATAAAATGTTTTAAGCCTTTACTACCGCCAGTTTCGTTAAAGTCGCCAATATAATAAAGCGTAGGATCAAATTTAACACCAGCCTCTGTAAGTGCTTGTTTGTGACCTTGAAGTCTATTAAAAGCATCGGCTTTAAACTGCGGGCCTGCAATATATGCTATTTGTGTATGGCCTTGATTTAATATCGATTTAGTGGCTAGGTAACCACCTAATTGATTATCTAGACTGATACAGTTGTCTTTTAGTTGCTCTACGTAACGGCTCATTAAATAAACGGGTGTAGAGCCTTGGCTTAGTTTTATTAGGTAGTCGTCTGAGACGGCTTCTACGTGCAAAATAATGGCATCGCAGCGTCTGCTAATTAAAAACTCAATGCCTTCTTGTTCTTTGTCTTCTTCACTGTGCCCGGTGGTAATAATAACGTGTTTACCCGCAGCACGAAGCTCTGACTCAATACCTGCCATCATTTGGGCAAAGAAAGGACCATGTAACTCAGACACTAAAATACCGACACTGTTAGTACAGTTAGAGGCTAAAGATTGCGCTATTGAATTAGGCTTGTAGCCAAGCTGCGCCATAGCATCAAGCACTTTTTGTTTAGTTTTATCGCTTACACGGGTATTTTTGTTCATCACGCGAGAAACGGTGGCTAACGATACGCCCGCAAGCTCTGAGACTTGATAAATTGTTGCCATGTTATTTGTTCACTCGCTTATCCTTAACTACTTCGGCTAAATAATACCTTAGAGTATATATCTTAACTAGCTGTTAGTTTAGATTGAATATTTTCAACAACCTGATTAGTCAGTGTATATTTTTTCATTATGTAGGCAACAAATAATGAGCCAAAAGCAGGTAGTACAGTGAATGACAGTAAAATACCGTGCTGGGTATCAAGAGTTTGTACTGCATCGGCCTGATAACTGTAAAAAGATAACAACCAGCCTGCAATTGCGCCGCCTACAGCCACGCCCATTTTAATAAAAAATATAACGCCTGAATAAACCAAACCCGTAATGCGTACACCTGTTTTTTCATGCCCGTAATCTATGGTGTCGGCCATTTTTGCCCACAACAACGGGGTTGCCATATCTAAAAAGAATTTCCATAAAATAAAGGCAGTAAATGCGAGTACTAATTGATCTTTACTAATAAAGTAACTAAAACCACAAATAGCGGCGGCAATAACTTGTAAACTTATATAGGCCTTTATTTTACAAAAGTGTTTTGCAAGTGGTTGAGCTAAAGCACAACCTACCATGCTGGCTGCAACACCTAGCGTCATAAATAAAGTGATTAAATCGTCTCGACCTAAATAGTATTTTACGTAGTAAACAGCAAGCGTAAGCCTTAATACTTGCCCGGTAAGTAAAAAGAATGCAGCTAAGCAAAGTGTTCGCCATTGATCGTTTTTAATTAATGCTTTAACACTTTGGGCAAAAGGAATGTTTTGCTCTTTAGGCTGTTGTATACGCTCTTTTGTGCCTAAAAAACAAAGTAAAAACAGTACAAAACCTAAAATACTCATTGCAGTCATTGTGTATTGATAGCCCTTGGCAGCATCGCCTTGGCCAAAGTACTCAACCATTGGCATAGTACAACCCGCTACTATTACGCCGCCTAGCATACCAAATACAAACCGGTAAGACTGAATAGTCACGCGCTCTTTTACATCAGCAGTAAGTACGCCGCCCAATGCACAATAAGGAATATTGATAGCGGTGTAGACAACCATAAGCAGAGTGTAAGTAGTAAAGGCATAAATTATTTTATCGGTGCCTTCTAAATCGGGTGTAGTGAACGCTAAAATACTAATAATGGCAAAAGGGAGGGCAAGCCAAAGTAAGTAGGGGCGAAAGTGCCCCCAGCGCGTATGTGTTTTGTCAGCAAGGTTACCCATTAATGGGTCGGTTACGGCATCAAAAATACGCACTGCTAAAAACATAGTACCTACAACAGCAGGCGATAAACCCACTACGTCTGTGTAGTACAGCATTAAAAACATCATAACTGTTTGAAAAATAATATTACTTGCGGTGTCGCCTAAGCCATACGCTATTTTTTCTTTTACACTGACCATGATTATTTATCCCGCTTTATACTTGTTTTTAGTTATGGGTATACTCTTATCTTTTAGAGATGAGTTCTTTATAAGCTAAGCCACTATTTTTAATGGTGCGTTGCTGCGTCTTATAATCTACATACACAATACCAAAACGTTTTAAGTAGCCTTCTGCCCATTCAAAGTTATCCATTAAGCTCCAAGCAAAGTAGCCATCTATAACAACACCTTGTTCAATCGCATTATGAACCGCATTTAAGTGATCATTATAGTAATTTAAACGATCTAAGTCGTTAACTTCACCATTATTATATGTATCGGGCATGGCTGCGCCATTTTCTGTTATATAAATAGGCGGTAGGGTGTATGTTTTATTTAGCGATACGAGCAAGTCGGTGAACGATTGCGGGTAAACTTCCCATCCCATATCAGTCAACGGACCTGTAGGTGCAATGGGTTCATAAATGTCAGTAGGATGCGCCTTATAAACTTGGCGGGTATAAAAGTTAATGCCTAAGTAATCAATTGGCTGAGAAATTAATTCCATATCACCAGGGTGTATGTCTGGTAAATGATCGCTTGGTAATTGGTTAATTATATCGGGGTACTTACCATCTATTATTGGTTTCATGTACCACTGATTTAAGTAGTCATCAGCGTATTTGGCACTGTCTATGTCTTGTTGATTATCGGTAAGTGGATATGCGGGTGTAAAGTTAAGCACAATGCCGTTTTGAGTATTAGGCGATGTTTTATTTAGCACGCTCATGGCCAGACCATGAGCGAGTAATAAGTGATGAGCTGCTTTTTTACCATACTGCTTGCCGACTAGGCCTGGGGCATGTATGCCAATTTCGTAACCCAAAAACGCGCTGCAAAAGGGTTCGTTTAATGTAGCGTAAGAATACACTCGTGTTCCAAATGCGTTAGTAATTAGTTCTACGTATTGCTCAAATGCGTAAGCAGTTTTTCTGTTGAGCCAGCCGCCTTCATCTTCAAGGTGTTGCGGTAAATCCCAGTGGTACAAAGTAACAAAGGCTTTTATATTTTTTCGTTTTAGCTCATCTAAAATATCAGTATAAAACTTAACGCCTACAGGATTTAACTTTCCGTCTTGAGTCATAACGCGAGGCCATGAAATAGAAAGCCTGTAAGCATCAACACCTAGAGACTCTATTAAATCTATGTCTTGTTGCCAATTATTGTAATGATCGCAGGCAATATGACCATGTGAATTGTCAGCAATTTTACCTGCAGTACTACAAAAGGTATCCCAAATACACGGTAAGCGATGCTCATATCCGCCCTCTATCTGAAATGATGCTGTAGCTACACCATAAACAAAGTCTTTTGTTAATAGAGGTGAATTAAATGGTAATGATATTTTTGTCATTGGTTACAAACCTTTTTGAGAACTTAATTGCACGCTTAGCGCTTATTTTTACTGACTTTCAGCGGGTACAAAACATTATTAAAAATAAAAGTTGTTGAAATATGTAACATGTTCGTATTTAATTAGCCGTGAAAGCGCTTACATTTTTAGATTAATGTTAATTAATCTTCAGGTCAACTCTTAAATACTGCGCCTTAGCGGGGTTTGTATTAATTACTTACTGAAGATCAATTTATAATAATAAATTGCGGAGAGCACATGGCTAGTTCAGCACCACTGACATCACACACACAGTCGCAAAACCACCAAGATAAAAACTATGGTTTTGCACTTACATCTTTAACTTCACTGTTTTTTATGTGGGGTTTTATTACCTGCTTAAATGATATTTTGATTCCGCATTTAAAAGCGGTTTTCGATTTAACGTATGTACAAGCAATGCTTGTGCAGTTTTGCTTTTTTGGCGCTTACTTTTTAATGTCACTCCCTAGTGGACACATTGTTAAAAAGCTTGGTTATAAAAAAGGAATCGTGGTTGGGCTTTTAATTGCGGCAGTAGGGTGTGTCTTATTTTACCCAGCAGCGTCTTTACATAGTTATCCTGTGTTTTTATTCGCTTTATTTGTACTTGCCAGTGGCATAACGTTATTACAAGTATCTGCAAATCCTTATGTAAGTTTGTTGGGTTCTGCAAAAACAGCGTCTTCTCGTTTAACGCTTACTCAAGCTTTTAACGCGTTAGGCACTACGGTTGTGCCATCATTTGGTGCTCTGTTAATTCTGGACTCAGCGTCAGAAGCCTTTTTAACACCTGCACAAAATGCAGAGTCAGTTCAACTTCCTTACCTCCTTTTAGCTGCAATGCTTATTTTACTAGCCGGTATTTTTGCTTGGCTTAAATTACCAGACATTATGAGCGAGCAAAAAGCAGAAGCCGAAAAATCAGAGGCAATTGAAGGCAGTGCTTGGCAGTATCGCCATCTTGTATTAGGTGCTGTGGGTATATTTATGTACGTTGGCGCAGAAGTGGCAATTGGTAGCTTTTTAGTAAGCTTTTTAGCACAAGAAAATATAGCAGGGCTAAAAGAGCATGCTGCAGCTCATTACATCACTTATTATTTTGGTGGTGCTATGGTTGGGCGTTTTATTGGTGCTGCTGTAATGCAAAAATTACCTGCTGGTAAAGTACTTGGCTTTAACGCAACCATGGCTATTATTTTAGTCGTTATTGCCATGAGCACGTCGGGTCAATTAGCAATGTGGTCAATACTATTGGTTGGTTTATTTAATTCTATTATGTTCCCCACTATTTTTAGTTTAGCGTTAAATGGACTTGGCAAACATACAGCTCAAGGCTCTGGTATTTTGTGTTTGGCGATTGTGGGTGGTGCAATAGTGCCACTTTTACAAGGTGCACTTGCTGATAGTGTGGGTGTTCAACTTTCGTATGTTTTACCTATTTTATGTTACATATTTATCGTGTTCTATGGTTTAAGCGGTAGCAAACCAGTTCAAGCGCAGGAGACTCTATAATGAAAACCCCTTTTACACTTAATAAAATAGCCTTAGCAACATTAATTGCATCAGTAGGTACTTTATCGGCTTGTTCAAACGACGCAGTAACATCGGTTGAAACTAATGAAACGTTATCTAAAACAGCGCAAATTTGGCCAAAACTTAATATTGCCGTTAAAAAAGATGCCGATATTGAAGCTAAAATAGTTAACTATTTAAAAGCCATGACACTTGAGCAAAAGGTTGCTCAAATGATTCAGCCAGAAATTCGTGATATTACCGTTGAAGATATGCGTAAATATGGCTTTGGTTCATATCTTAATGGCGGTGGCGCATTCCCTAATGGCGACAAACATGCAACACCAATGGACTGGGTAGCCTTAGCAGAGAGCTTTTATCAAGCTTCTGTCGATGACTCAGTTGATGGCAGTAGTATCCCAACTATGTGGGGCACCGATGCAGTACATGGCCATAATAACGTAATTGGCGCGACGCTTTTTCCACATAACATTGGTTTAGGCGCGGCGAATAATCCTGATTTAATCGAGCAAATAGCATCGATTACTGCAGTAGAGGTAATGGCTACGGGTATTGATTGGGTATTTGCACCCACAGTTGCCGTAGTGCGCGACGATCGCTGGGGCAGAACGTACGAAGGCTACTCTGAAGATCCAAAGATTGTTCACGATTACTCAGCAGCGATTGTAAATGGCTTACAAGGTAAAGCCGATGGCGACTTTTTAAGTGATAAGCGTGTTATTAGCACGGTTAAGCACTTTATTGGCGATGGCGGCACCGTTGATGGGGATGATCAGGGAAATAATATAGATAGCGAACAGTCGCTATTTGATATTCATGCCCAAGGTTATGTAGGTGGTTTGTCTGCGGGTAGCCAATCGGTTATGGCGTCTTTTAATAGCTGGAATGGCGTTAAAAATCACGGCAATAAATACTTACTTACAGATGTATTAAAAACACGTATGGGTTTTGATGGCTTTGTAGTGGGTGATTGGAATGGTCATGGGCAAATTAAAGGCTGTACTAACGAAAGCTGTGCACAAGCCGTTAATGCAGGCCTCGATATATTTATGGTGCCAACAGGTGCCTGGAAGCCACTTTATAACAATACAATTGCGCAAGTTAAGTCAGGCGAAATTAGTATGTCGCGTATTGATGATGCAGTGAGCAGAATATTACGCGTAAAACTTCGCGCTGGTTTATTTGATAAACCAAGTCCGGCTAAGCGTCTTTACTCGGGTAAAACAGAACTTATTGGCGCGCAAGAGCATCGCGAAGTCGCACGTCAAGCTGTGCGCGAATCGCTTGTATTACTTAAAAATAAAAATAACCTATTACCTATCGAAGCTAATCAACGCGTACTTGTTGCAGGTGATGGTGCTGATAATATAGGTAAACAGTCGGGTGGTTGGAGTATTACGTGGCAGGGGACTAATAATAAAAATGCTGATTTCCCTGGTGCTACTTCGATATATAAAGGGCTTGAAGAGCAAATATCTGCAGCAGGTGGAAGTGTTACTTTAAGTGCTGATGGCACGTTTGAACAACGTCCTGATGTTGCCATTGTTGTATTTGGTGAAGAACCTTACGCAGAAGGGCACGGCGATAAAGATAACCTTGAGTTTGAACGCGGAAATAAAAAGTCATTAGCACTTTTAAGCTCGCTAAAAGAGCAAGGTATCCCTGTTGTATCTGTGTTTATATCAGGTCGACCTATGTGGGTGAACAGTGAACTTAACGCATCTGACGCGTTTGTAGCTGCATGGTTGCCAGGTACAGAGGGCGCAGGTATTGCTGATGTTTTATTAAAAGCGGCAGACGGCACCATTCAAAATAACTTTAAAGGTAAATTATCGTTTTCTTGGCCTAAATCAGCGGTACAAACTGCGGTTAATAAAGGCGATGAAAATTACGACCCATTACTCCCTTATGGTTTTGGTTTAACGTACGGCGATAAAAACGTGTTAGCTGACGACCTTGATGAAGACTCTAAACTTGATAACTCAGGGCTTACGAGTATGGATATACTTGTTGGTGCACCTGTAGCACCATGGCGCTTATTGTTAAAATCGGGCGATGAGCTTTTAGATGTATCGAGTAGTACTCATGAATTTGGTGCAATTAAATACCGAACTGAGGACAAAATAGTACAAGAAGACGCGCGCCAATTTAACTTTAGCGGTGCAGAAAAAGCCAGTGCTGAAATAGTAACAAGCTTTGCAGAAGATACCATTGCCTACGTTGAGGCCGATAGTGTGATTAGCTTTGATATTAAATTAAACGAAGCACTAACGAGCGATATAGCACTTGCTATGACTTGCTCGGGTGAATGTGGTGCAAGCATTGATTTAGCAAACGTAGTGGATAAAACCATTGAGAATAAATGGCAGTCAGTATCAATCGATTTAGGTTGTTTTGCTGATAAGGGTGTTAATTTTGCAAACCTAACAAGCCCATTTAGCTTACGCAGCAATGGTAAAGCATCAATTTCTGTGGCTAATATTCAGTTTGTGCCAAATAAAGCAGGCGAAGCTACACTGTCTTGTAAGTAGTTTATTAACTCTATTGTGTGTATACCAAAGCCCTTCGAATGAAGGGCTTTTTTTATGTAGAGGATTAATACTAACCTGCATAAATACTTGAGCTAATTGATATAACTAAAAAAGAACAAGTCGCTATAAATACAAAGAGTTACCACGTTTTTGTAGGAAGAACCTTTTTTATAATAGCTTGTAAAATAATTAGCACTGCATTAAGAGGTTTTTTTCGTCAAAGCTAACTACTTTATCTCTGCCGGTTTCTTTAGCGAGATAAAGGCGTTTATCAGCCAAGGACAGTAAGTCTTTTACACTCATTTTACCATTTACAGAGTGACTCACTCCCGCGCTCACAGATAGTTTTATATGCGCGTTTTGATAATAAAACGGATGCTTAGAAATATTTTCACGTAAGTGCTCTGCATATTCTTTAGCTGCTCGTAGGGAATAGTCTGGTAGTAATATTGCAAATTCTTCACCGCCTATTCTGGCGCAAATACCCTCATCAATAAATTGCTCTTTTATGTGCTGCGCAATCCATTTAATTGCTTGATCGCCCGTGTCGTGGCCGTACTTATCGTTTACATGCTTAAAAAAGTCGATATCTAGAATAATTATAGATACATTTATATCATTGTTATTAGGTTGTTTAAGGACTGCTTTGGCGTTATTAAAGAAACCTCTGCGATTAAATAACTGTGTAAGAGAGTCGGTATTGGCAAGGTTCGATAGCGTGTATTCACTATTAGAAAATAACAAAAATGGCAGTATAAGAGCACTCAGTGTGGCTAATAGTAAATGACTAATAAGCACAATTTGCAAAGGGGTTGCTACATCTTGAATACTCGAACTAAGTACCGGTATTGATAGAAATATAGCATTTAAAAACATAACTCCACTGTGCACTAAAAAGCAGGTAATTAACGCCTTTTTCTGGGCTTTAGCAACAAAGCTCATGCTTTTGATTAAATACGCTGTGTAAATAAATAATCCGGCGATTACTAAACTCGTTAGCATTTTTGCTGCACCGAAAGGATAAATTGCCAATAACAATAAGCTAGAAAAACCAAATATGCAGTAAAGAGGCATTAAGCTAATATTTTGTACGTTTTTGTACTTATATAGTCCAATAATAATTAAGAGTGGGCTAGTTATCATTGAAACACTAGCTAAATAGTGGGTTATTAAAGGAAGATCTATGAATAAGCGCAAACATGCCAGTATTTCGGCTAATGCAAATGTGGCACAGGCTAAACCAAATAATAAAAAAGATGTTTGTTTTTTATATTTATAAATTGAGAGAAAAAATAAGCTTATGAATAAGTTAAGGATAAAAGAGAAGAAGATCACAGTAGGCAAATGAAACATGATTTATTCTCTTTATTATAAAATGATGAAATATATATTTAACTAACTGTTGTAATTATTATGTATTAATAAGGAAAGATCAATTCAGTTAAAAGGATTGCTTTTTCAATTTTTATATTTTACCTCAAGAATTATTAACGCCCGCTAAACCAAACTCTCTAAAGCTGATTTAATATCAGGATGATGAAAACGATAATTATGAACGAGCGCCTTTTTAGGGACTACAAATTGTCCCGTTGTTAGTAAGTCTGACATTTCACCCATTAATAGTTTAAGTACTGCAGTGGGCATAGTGATAAATGCAGGTCGCGATAACGCCTCGCCTAAGCTTTTACCAAATTGAGCATTGCTTACAGGATTTGGCGCAGTTGCGTTAACAGGGCCAGATATTTCTGGATGCTTAATAATAAAGAGTATTAGCTGAATCATATCGTCGATGTGTATCCACGACATTCCTTGCTCGCCATTACCAATTGGGCCGCCTAAACACAATTTAAAGGCAGGGAGCATTTTACTTAATGCTCCACCTTTTTTAGCTAAAACAATACCCGTGCGCAAAAGGCACACTCTGGTGTGTTCTGATTGCGCGAGTAGCGCTGCATTTTCCCAGTCTTTACAAAGCTGGTGGCTAAATTCGTCGTGTGGGTTTTCAAAAGTTTCATCAATAGGGTTACTATTTTGTCGACCATAAAACCCAACGGCGCTTCCAGATATATAAGTATGCGGGGCAGTGCTACAAGCTTTAATAGCTTCACTAATTTGTTGTGTAACACCAATACGGCTGTCGCGTATTATTTGCTTTTGTTTGTCGCTCCAGCGTTTATTTACAATAGGTTCGCCAGCTAAATTAATAACAATATCAACAGTGTTAAAATCTACTGCATTGACATTGCTTACGGCTTTAACTTTATGGCCCAATAATACGTTTGCTTTAGTCGGATTTCGGCTAAGCACAGTAACAGTATTATGATGAAGTAAAAAAGGGCATAAGTGCTTACCAATTAATCCCGTCGCGCCAGTAACAAATATATGCATTATTAATCCTTACAATAAAATAGTAGCAAGTGATTAAAAAACATACTCGCTAGCAAACAGCTTTGCAAATTTATACGTAAAACAGGCTTTTATGATCACTTCGTAATTATTTCATTTAATTACCTTTTGCCTTACACTAAAGCCATATCATTAATAAAAGGATTAATAAATTGGCAAGTTTAACTGGAGTAAATAAAAGCTTAATAGTTTTTGCTTCCTTAGTGGTCGTACTCGCGGGGATAAAAGCGGCAAGTGTAATTATTATTCCGTTTATTTTGGCGGCGTTTATTGCCATTATTTGTAATCCGCTTATCAAGTTTTTTGCGCGCTACAAAATTCCTAAAGGCATTGCTGTTATGTTGGTAGTGCTTATTATAGTTGGCTTAGGTGTAAGCCTTGGCGGGCTTGTAGGGCAATCAATAAACGATTTTTCGCAGCAACTTCCTGAGTATAAAACACAACTCAAAGAAGAATTTGTATGGCTTGTAGATTTAGCATCTCAATACAACATACTGATTAATAAAGAACAGTTAATCAATATGTTCGACCCAGGTAAAATGGTTGATGTAGCCACTAATATGCTCACCGGTTTAGGTGGCGTAATGGCAAACATGTTTTTAATTATTTTAACCGTTGTTTTTATGTTGTTTGAAGGGCCAATGCTAAGCAAAAAAATACACATGGCACTTGAAGATCCCGATAGCAAAATGAAGCAAATTGACCGCTTTTTAGAGTCTATTAATTCATATCTGGCAATTAAAACGCTAGTAAGTTTAGGTACGGGTATTATTGCTGCGTTTTACTTATGGATTTTAGACGTTGACTACTTTGTGCTGTGGGGGGTATTGGCATTTATGTTCAATTACATTCCTAATATTGGGTCAATTATTGCGGCTGTACCGGCTGTATTACTTGCGCTTATTACTCAAGGTCCGTTAATTGCGGGATTGGTTGCTGCAGGTTATTTAACAATAAATACGGTAATGGGCAATATTGTAGAGCCTAAGTTTTTGGGCAAAGGGCTGGGTCTTTCAACGCTAGTGGTATTTTTATCATTAATATTTTGGGGCTGGTTATTAGGTACTGTGGGTATGCTTTTATCTGTGCCATTAACTATGATTGTAAAAATAGGTTTAGAAGCCAGTGCTGAAGGTAAGTGGGTTGCCACTCTACTAGGCAGTGGCGAAGACGTTGCTAAAAATAACTAACATTTATAACCATCAAGGGCTGTAAAATTAAAGCCCTTGATGGTTAAGTTATCAGTAAATACAGGGCTATTAATTAACAAAAAATTTAATAGCGTCATCCACCGCGTTTATTGCGCCTTCTAAATATCCTGCTTCTTGTTTTGCAAACTCACTCGCTACAAAATGAATGTTCAAGTTATTTAATTGCTCATCTAAGCCTGAAAAATCAAATTCTGGGTGCTGCGAAGGCTGAGTTTGATCGTCTCTATTAGCTACAAACTTATCGTCTGCCCAATCTTTAATAAAATACCCCGTTGCCTTTTCAGCATCTTTACCATAAAAGTATCTAAGCTGCTGGGCACAGGCTTGAATTAATTGCTCTTTAGTTACTTGGTTTCTTGATAAGTAGGGCACACCTATAAAGCCAAATAATGCGGCGTAATTGCCATCTTCAGCACTGGCATCGTGAATTTCGACCATTGGGCCTACGCGACTAAAGCATTGTCCTGATAAGTTTTTATCACGCCAAAATGCATGTTCAAAAGTAGCTATAAATTTGGCTTGTCCTGCCATCCATGTAGGTACACTACTAAGGCGGTTTATGAGCGTTTGAGTAGCCCATAGTTCAGGTGTTAAGTGTGTTGTAACCATACGAGCAGGAATTGCTGAAATTAGTTTTTCAGTAGTAAAGTGCTTTATATTACCTAAGTGATTAACTGTAATTTGCCAGTTATTATCACCTTTTTTAAGCTCAGTGACATTGTGTTCTAATAACACTGAATCAGGATTAAGTTGCTCGTATAAGGCAGTTATTAGGGTATTCATGCCGTGCTTAAGCCTAAATAACTGCATATCTCCAGCACCTGCAATTTGTTGAGGTTGCTTGGAATTAGGCGCTTGATATAACACATCACCTTTGTTGTATTGCTCAAATATACTTAAGCGGAGTGACTTTACTAAAGCTTGAATTTTTGGTTGGTGGGGAAATATCCACGTAGGACCCAAATCAAAACTAACATCGTTATTTATTGGTGATTGCGCAGCAAAAATTCGGCCGCCTAATTGCGATTTGGCTTCCAGTAATAAGTACTCAATATTAAGCAGTTGTAATTTATACGCACTGTATAAGCCGGCCAGTCCGCCACCTATAATTATTACTGGTTTAGTCATTTGTTTACCTATTAGCTATTTAGCAATCTACTAGTAGGTAGTTTGTTTTGATATGAATAAATTGTCAAGTAGACTAAAGGGAACTAGTAGTGAAACGTAATACCAATCTGCTTATATACGAGGTCTATTTAACGTTAAGAAAATTACGCTAGAACTAGGCAAAAATTTTTGTATCTAGTTGTTCTAAATAAAAAATTTTTAACGACGTTATAGTGCAATTTAATTCGTTAAATTGATCAAAGATTTATGCAGGTTGGTATAACTAGTTTAGTGTGCTTAAGTTACGTTAAAATGGGTGTTTTAGTGATTCTGTAAATTGATTTATAAGCTCAATTTCACAGAGTTTATAGCTAATGGCCGCTGTTGTCGCATTAGGAAGTTTTATTAAGTAACGCCATTGGCAGGCACTCTCAAGGTACTTTTCGTTATTTTTAATGCTGCGCATAAATAACGGCAATACTTGCGTATTACCTGTGCTTTCTTGTGACTTAGTTAGCTCATATTTGCGCTTTTGTATCCAACTGCCTTGTGCTTGCTTTGCTTTATCAATCTGGCTATCTAGGCATTGAATATACCGCTTAGCTTCATCGGTTGTTGCTTTAGCGGCTAAAGTACATGCTTCATTTGCAAAGCTGTACTGGCTTGTAGCTAATAGCACAATGGCAGTTAGTTTTAATAAATAGTTACTTTTTGTCATTGTAATTAAACTCTAAGATAAATTGAGCGCCGGCTAAGTTATCAGCATCGGTAATGGTAAGCGTCCCGTTATACGACTTAACTAAATCAGATACAATCGCCATGCCTACGCCGTGTCCGCTTTCGTATGTATCGAGGCGAGTACCACGTGTAAGTAAAGATTCACGTTTATCCTCTGGCACACCAGGGCCATCATCGCTAATTCCAATACACAGAGTTTTACTTTGGATTACTTGTATTTCTACTTGCGAGCGACACGCTTTACAGGCGTTATCAATCAAGTTACCGAGTAATTCCATTAAATCTGTTTGGTCACCTAAAAAGTAATCTTTTTCGGTTACGGTGCAGGTGAAAATAATATCTTTATCACGGTATACTTTTGCCATAGCACTGAGTATTGAATCAAGTACTGGCTTAATAGGTGTTTGCTTTTTCCACGTGTCTGATGCACCGGTTGCAGCACGCTTTAATTGGTGCTCGATCATCACATTAATTCGGTCGAGTTGTTCTTGTGCATCGGCATCGTTTGCCAATGGACTTGATTTTAGTACTGCAAGCGGTGTTTTAAGTGCATGAGCAAGGTCGCTTAATGAGGCTCTATAGCGCTCTTTTTGGCGCTGTTGCGACTCAAGTAGCAAGTTTAGGTCTGCTTTTATTGTTTGCAGCTCTACAGGGTAGAGGCCTTTAATTTCTTGAATATCACCCGATTCAATCGCTTTTATTTCTTTATCGAGTCGTTGGAGTGGGCGAGCGCTCCAAATGAAACCAATAGCCATTAGGCCTGCAATTGCAATCCCCATGATAAACATCCAATCTACAAGGGTTTGCTTAAAGCCATCCATTATACGAAGTAGAGCGTCGTTACGTTTGACTAATATAAAGCGAGCTTGTTCTGATTGATCTATGTTGTTTAAAATTACAGTCAGGCTAAGTTGCCAGTACGCGGTATTATTATACTCCACACGCCTGAAGTCGGCGGCACCGGCTTTGGTTTCTATTTGTTGAGGTACATAGTTTAAATTTACAGCCGATTCTGAGTTCCAAACAGGGTCATCATCGCGGTAAATCATTGCGTAGGTATCTGAATTTAATCTGTTTAACTCAGGCGCTAAAATAGTGCTGGGCATAATAATACCATGCTCAGTAAAGTCGACTTCAGATATTAGCGAGTAGAGCTGCGCCTCGAGGGTTTTTTCTGTCGCATCAACAAGCGAAGCGTAATACGCTTTGCCAATTGAATAAAATAAGATAGGGAGTGCGACTAATAAAACAAAGACAAGGATAAATCCTTGCCTTATTTTTAACGATATTTGCGGTATTACCACTGGCTTTTAAGCCTGTAACCACGCCCACGTAGTGTTTCTACTGGGTTTAGTACGCCTTCAGGGTCAAGCTTTTTACGCAAACGTAGTACAAATACTTCAATTACGTTTGAATCAAGGTCGAAGTCTTGGTCGTAAATATGCTCAGTAAGTTCTGATTTAGAAATTACTTTTTGCGGATTTACCATTAAGTATTCAAGTACTTTATATTCGTAAGCTGTAAGGCTAAGTTCTTTATCATCAACCCATACTTGTTGTGAACGTGTATGAATTTTAATTGGACCCGCAGTCATTTCTGGATTTGCTTTACCAGCACTGCGACGAATTAATGCATTACAACGTGCAATAAGTTCTTCAACATGAAATGGTTTAGTAAGGTAGTCATCTGCACCTGCATCTAAACCTTCTACTTTATCCTGCCAGCGATCGCGCGCTGTTAAGATTAAAATAGGGATAGTAATGCCTTGTGCTCGTGCTTTATTGATTAGCTCAATACCGTCTATTTTAGGTAAACCTAAATCAACTACGGCCATATCAAGCGGGTATTCTGTAATGTGGAAAAGACCTGCTTCACCATCGTGACATAAATCCACGCTGTAACGTTCTTTTTCTAAAGCATTACGTAGGTTATCTGCTAAATGTAAATCGTCTTCAATAACTAAAATTCGCATTTGTTAATCCTTTTTCACTTCGCCGGTTTTTTTATTTATATGTAAATCAACGACGTGGCCGTCAGATTTGAGTATTCGTACGGTATAAAAATCTGTTTTTTCGGTAATTTTTAAGGTCTTACCGCCTATTGTTTTCTTTGCAAGTATTACGGCTTTCTTTTTGTCCACCTCAGCATGAGATGCTTGGGTGGCCGTCGCTGCTTGAGCAAAGTTAGCTAAGCTAACACAAGCAATAAAACCGAGGCTTAATAATACGCGCATAATGGAAAACTCCTAGACCAGACCCACTTAGTTTAATTAACTAAGTTACTAAAATTCAAGTAAAAACGCTAAATTCGCTTTTATCCCAGTAATTTTAATTAAAATCTTGTGAACAAACCCTGAATTACAGTGCAACACACGCTCTTAGGGTTTAATACACTTTTAAGCAGGGAACACTTTTTTGAAAGGTTTAACAATTGTATTTTCATAGATGCCAGCGGCAACGTAAGGGTCAGCTGCTGCCCACTCTCGAGCTGCTTCTATTGACTCAAACTCCGCAACAACTAATGAACCGGTAAAACCTGCTTCTTGAGGATCTTCACTATCGACTGCCGGAAATGGACCCGCAGTTAATAAACGGTTTTGTGAATCAAGCTCACTAAGGCGTGCTAAATGTGCCGGGCGTGCTGCTTTTCTAAGCTCTAAGCTGTTTTCAACATCTGTTGAGTGAATCATGTACAACATAAGGAATCTCATAAAAATTGTTAAATTTGATTAACGCAATACTACCACAGCGTTGAAAATTGGTGAATTAAAAGCGTATTTACACAGGTTTACACTTCGATTTTATTTTTAAGCTGTAATTGCTTGAAAATATCTGTGTAACACTGGTAGAGTCGCTGAAATATACAAAATAATAAAAAGGTTTTATGCATGAGCGAAAATAGAGAACGATTTAGTTCCCGTCTCGGATTCATAATGGCAGCGGCAGGTTCGGCTGTTGGTATTGGTAATTTAGTTGGTTTTCCGGTTTCTGCTACCAAAAATGGTGGTGGCGCATTCTTATTAATTTACGCTTTATTTGTCGTGTTCATTTGTTTACCAGTCATGATGGCTGAAATGGCAATGGGTCGTAACGCTCAAAAAGATCCACTTGGTTCGTACAAGCTATTATCTACTAACGATAAAAAATGGAAGCTAGCAGGTTTTTTAGCGGTGCTTACACCATTTATGATTGCTGTGTTTTATATGGTAATTACGGTTTGGATTTTTGGTTACTTAACGCAAACAGGCCTCGGTAATTTAGATTTACTTGCAGATCCTGGCCACTTTGGTGTTTTTATTAATAGTTACACTGTGTTTGGTTATATGGCCGTTGTGGTTATTATTGTTAACTTAATTTTATTAGGGGGTGTTAAACAAGGCATAGAAAAAGCCGCTAAATTTTTAATGCCAGCCTTACTTTTCATGCTACTTGCTTTAGTTACTTATGTATTAACGCTTGATAACGCAATGGCCGGTGTAAAATACTACATTATTCCTGATTTTTCTAAGATGAGTGCAAGTGTACTTAATGGCGCATTAAGCCAAGCGTTTTTCTCGCTATCGCTGGGTATGGGTATATTAATGACTTACGCGTCGTACATTTCTAAAAAGGATGACATTGTAAGTAGCGCTAAAATGGTCGCTATTACAGACTCACTCGTTGCGTTTGTAGCGGGCCTAATGGTGTTGCCCGCTATATTTAGCTTTGATCCAAACACAGACCCATCAGCACTTTCTGACTCGTCTGTATCAATGATTTTTGTATACCTACCTAAAATATTATTAGCACTGCAAAATGATATTGGCTATGTAGGTGCATCTATTGTTGCGTTCTCATTCTTCTTATTAGTATTTTTTGCAGCGATTACTTCACTTGTTTCAATAGTAGAAGTCCCGACTGCAACACTAAGTGACCGTAAAGGTATTAGCCGTAAAAAAGCATTGGGCATCCTTACACTTTCAACCGGTGTACTTACTATTTTATGTACAATGTCGTTTGGTATGATTGACAGCCTCACATCTTTCACCAGTTATGGCGGCGTTAATAAGAGCTTTTTTGATATTATTGTTGATGTATTTTACGACACAATTTTACCGCTTAATGGCTTAATGGTGTGTTTGTTTGTAATGTACCGCTGGAAAAAAGCACGCTTAACACAAGAGCTAAGCTTAGGTTCGCCTAATTATGCGGGAAGCTTGATGGAAAAGTACGTTAACTTTTCACTTTCAACGTTTATTCCTGTCATTCTAGCTGTGATATTTATAAATACAGTGGCGACTAAGTTTTTTGATTTAAAAATATTTGGTTTTTAAATAGACCTCTTTAAAAGCTTATTGAATAATATAATGCCGCTCAGTTAAGCTTAGCGGCATTTTTTATGAGCGTTTTTTTCAGGTATCTGGTAACTATTAAAAGGATTTAAAATGAATAAAATTATTATTGGGTTTGCTTTTGCTATTTCACCATTTGGCGCATTTGCACAAAGCGCTGATGGTTGGCCAGAAGGCGGTGCAATGCACACGGGCAATACTTATAATTTAGAGGGCAATAGATACAAAACTAAAATCAGTAAAATGATGGATGAAATCTACCCACAACTAAATGACGATTACCAAGTAGATGCAGTTAAAGCACAAATAAAAGCATGGGAGCAGTATATAGATGCTACATGTAACGTTGTTGGCATAGCAACGGGTGCCGGTGGCTCTTGGCCCTCAACGTATAGTGTTAAATGCGAAAGAAGCCTAAGTTATGATAGATACTTTGCGACTAAAAATGCGCTAAAGTGTGTTAATAGATTAAGCAAAGAAGAGTTTGTAGGACATAGCGAAAAGTTAAATTGTTTAATTCAAACATTAAATATAAAAATATTTTAAGACCTACATAGCGCTACAGCTAAATTATACAGTTAGCTGTAGCATTTTAGGCTTTATAGCAACTCAATACTTACAGTTGCGCCTTTTTCGATATTGCCGCTTTGTGCTGGCACTACAATTAAGCAGTTAGCTTTACTAAGCGACGAAAGTACACCCGAGCCCTGTTTATTAAACGGGGCAACCACTAAGTCACCTTGCTCGTTAATTGTTGCTGTACCGCGTTGAAAGTCAGCTCTGCCAGGGCGCTTTTTAATAACGGATGTAGTAACCGCGTTAAATCGCATTTTAGGGTTTACTTCACCAAGACCCGACAACTTTTGCAGTGCAGGCTCTACTAACTGATTAAACGTAACAGCAGCCGACACAGGGTTACCTGGCAAGCCAAAAAAGTAACTGTTAGCTAGTTTACCAAAGGCAAAAGGTTTGCCTGGTTTCATGGCTATTTTCCAAAAGTGTATTTCGCCAATTTCGTTGAGCACTTCTTTAGTAAAGTCGGCTTCACCAACCGATACACCGCCTGAGCTTATTACGGCATCGGCAAGTTCGTTCGCTTTCAAAAATGCATTAGTAATGAGTTCTTTGTCATCAGGGATTATTCCTAAATCAATCACATCGATATTTTTTTGTTGCAGCGCACTAATAATAACAGCGCGGTTACTTTCAAAAATAGCGCCTTGCTTAAGAGGCTGACCAGGTTCAATTAGCTCATCGCCTGTAGAAAGCACGGCTATTTTTAAGGTTCTTACCACGTCTATATTGGCAATTCCCAAAGATGCAAGTAACCCCACATCAACGGCTTTTAATTTATCGCCTGCTTTTAAAATAACATCGTCGATTGCAATGTCTTCGCCAGCAAAACGTACGTTTTCATTTAGCTCAGGTTGCGCAGTAAACGTAATTTTATCGCCATCAACCGAGGCGTTTTCTTGCATTACAACGCCGTTAGCGCCGGGTGCAATGGCGGCGCCGGTCATTATTCTTACGCATTGCCCTGGGGTAAGCGTTTTTTCAAAAACTTGCCCCGCAAACACGCTACCTACTTGTGTATAGGTTAAGCTTTTATCTGAAATACATAGCGCATAGCCATCCATTGCGGAGTTATCATGAGCTGGTACGTTTATAGTTGATTTAACATCGCTTGCTAAAACGCGATCAACGCTTTGCATTATAGTGATGGTTTCAACGTCTTTAACAGGCGTTATTGAGCCAAGTATATTTTGTATTGCAGTTTCAATTGGCAATAAACCGGGTGCATTGCAAACATCGTTCATATATATTGCTTACTTAAATCATTTTATTTTGAAACAATACTTATAATGTCAAAGCTTTACAATACATGGTTGGGTTATTTTTTGCTTATAGCATGCACGCTTTCGTGCGGCGTAAATGCAAAAGAAACGCTGCAAGTAGCCGTAGCGAGTAATTTTAAAACTGTATTGCAAACCCTACTAAAAAAATCCCCATTACCTAATGTTGACGTGAAAATATCAGCCGCTTCTAGCGGTGTTTTATATTCGCAAATAGTGCATGGCGCGCCATTTGATGTGTTTTTATCGGCCGACGATTTTCGACCGCAATCACTTATTAAAGAAGGCTATGCCGAGCAAAGCAGTTTAATCACTTACGCGTTAGGCGAGCTTGCTTTGTGGCAACCCAAAGCTGAAAAAGTAAATGATAAAGTAGCCATTGCTAATCCGCGCTTTTCACCATACGGGCGTGCCTCAGAGCACTACGCTAATAACCATTTTAAAAAGCCAGTAAATTATGTGTACGGTAATAATATTACGCATGCGTTTCAGTTTGTGCAAAGTGGTAATGTAGGAGTAGGGCTGGTGGCTGTTTCATCACTAAAGGCGGCTTACAGTAACACGCAAGATCAAAAATATTTAGATTACACCGTGCTGCCTACCAATCATTATCCCGATATAATTCAACAAGGCGTTATTATTAAGTCGACTAAAAAGCATGCTAGCGCTAAGCAACTTATGCAATTTTTAATGGCAGAGGCTACGCAGCAGCAGTTAATTGAACTAGGTTACAGAATAAAGGACAACAATGCTTCAAAGTGATTTAACCGCGCTGTGGTTAACTATAAAACTTGCCTTTATAACCGCAGTGCTCCTTCTTGTTTTTTGTATTCCACTGGCTTACAAGCTCGCTGGCTATAACGGTAAATTTAAACCATTTTTAGAGGCATTAATTGCAATGCCTTTAGTGCTGCCGCCTACGTTGTTAGGGTTTTACTTACTTGTTTTATTTTCGCCTGATCACGCTTTTGGGCAGTTTTGGTTTTGGCTAACGGGTACACAGCTTGCGTTTAGTTTTCAGGGCGTGGTTATTGGCTCGCTTTTTTATTCACTGCCTTTTGTTATGCAGCCACTTGTGGCTGGGTTTAAGCATATTAATCAAACCTATAACGAAGCAGCCATTGCGCTTGGGTTAAGCCCGTTTAAACGCTTTGTGCATTTAATTATTCCGCTTTTAAAACCCAGTATTGGTAGCGCATTTGCTTTAGGCTTTGCGCACACATTGGGTGAGTTTGGTTTGGTATTAATGATTGGCGGCAATATTCAGGGGCAAACACAGGTGGTGTCTATTGCGCTTTACGACCATGTTGAATCGTTAAATTATACGGCGGCGCATCAGCTTTCACTTATTTTACTGGCTATTTCGTTTGCCTGTTTAGTGCTGTTATTTAAGTTTAATAAAAGCATTGTAGGGGTTAAGCAATAACATGATTAAGTTAAGCCTTTTTAAAGCACTCAATAATTTTGATTTAGATATAAACCTTGAGCTTGAGTCGTTTAATGTATTGGGTGTTTACGGGCCTTCAGGCTCTGGTAAGTCAACATTACTGCGTTGTATTAGCGGTTTAGAGCCGGCAAAAAATGTTTATGTAAACAATCAGCCAGTGCATGAGTTACCAAGCGATAAACGCGGTATTACGCTTCAGTTGCAATCGTGCCCGTTGTTTCCTCATTTAGATGTTGCAGGTAATTTAGCGTTTACACAAAAACACTGCGGGAATAAACAAACAAGCTTAACGCTTCAGTACGTTGTTAAAACACTTGAATTACAAGACTTACTAAATCGTGATGTACAAAGCTTATCGGGCGGCGAGCGCCAACGTGTAGTATTTGCGCGTACGCTATTAGCCGGTCAAAAATTTATAATGCTTGATGAGCCTTTTAGCGCGCTTGATTGGTCATTGCGTTTTAAAACACTCACTAAACTTAGCGAGTTTGCAGTTAAGTTTAATATTAAATTTATAATAGTAAGTCACTCATTAAAAGAGCTGCTATTTTGCTGCGATACCCTTATTCAGCTTGATAAAGGTAAGGTGATAAACCAAGGTGCAAGTGCACACGTTGCAAAAGCTATTTATGCAAACGATAGGCAAACACCGCTGAGCTTAATTAATTACGATGTGGTTAAATTTGATGAAGACTACGGGCTATATCAACTACAATTACAGCAAAGTGAGCAGCCGCTTTTTGTGCTTCCTGCACTTGTAGATAGCAGTAATAAGCTAATTATAGAAAGTGAGCAAATGTCGTTTAGTGCGTTAAAGCCTGAGCAAACAACGCATAGCAATGTTTTAAAGTCGGTATTAACTCAGGCTGAGCTTATTAATAATAAGTGGCAGTTAACGCTTAATGTAGATGGGCAAACGTTGTTTAGCTTGGCATCAAGACGAGTGTGGGACAATAACGACTTTAAAGTGGGCGATGTGCTTTATACAACAATCAGCAATCTAGAGTAACTAGATACTGCACACCGCACATTGACTATTTTTAGCTATTTTAAAACGATTAAATTCCATGCTTAAACCATCCACCAGCAATAAGTGTTTGTTTAAGCCACTTGGCAAACCAGCAAGCATTTTTAGCGCTTCAGTTGCCTGAATACTGCCTATTAGCCCCACAATAGGAGAGAGCACACCGGATTCTGAGCAGCTTTGTGTTTGCTCGCTAAAAAACTGCGATAAACAGCCATAACAGTGGCTGTTTTCATCCATAGTAAAACACGCGACTTGTCCTTCCATACGTATTGCCGAGCCTGACACCAGTGGAACTTTAGCGTTAAAACAGGCGCTATTAAGTGCATTGCGCGTTGTTAGGTTATCTGAGCAATCAATTACTATATCAATGTTATTAAATAATTGTTCTGTAGAGGTACTTGCATCAAAAAATGCCTCAATAGTGTTTATGTCTATTTCACTATTAAGCGCGTTAAGCTGTTTTTTAGCAGCACTGCATTTTGAGCTACCAATATCACTTTCTTTATACAGTATTTGTCTTTGCAGGTTGGTCACTTCTATTTCATCGTTATCAACTAAGGTAAGCGTCCCAACGCCAGATGCCGCTAAGTATTGACCTACCGCACACCCAAGCCCACCCACACCAATAATTAAAGCATGCGATTGCCATAGTCGCTCTTGTCCGTCTATATCAAGCTGCGGGAGCATAATGTGCCGAGAATAGCGCAGTTGCTGCTGGTAAGTTAATGGTGGTTTTTGCATTTTTAAACTTCTCATACTTTTTTTGAACAATACCAATTTGTTAAATCCAAGAGCAAGTAGTAACGCTTTTTATTTGCACTCTAACAGTCCATCCCTCTTCACTCATATAGTGCAACTATAACGTATTAAAACAGGATTTACACATAACTAGCTGAAATATATGAAATTTAATTAGTGGCTCAGTAATTGCTGTAATGTGTTAACTAAAACTTAACAAGTTCGAGTGCCTGCCTAGACAAAAGGGTGGGGCTTTTAATAAAACAACAATACGTTTACGAGGAAAATAAACATGCAACCGAGTTCTGGGTTTAACCTAATATCCTTTAAAGGAAAAATGAAAGTATTACATCTGAGTTGGATGGTCTTTTTTGTGTCATTTTTTGTATGGTTTAACCATGCTCCATTATTAGGTGCTATAGCAGGTTCGCTTGGGATCACCATGGCACAAGTTAAAACATTACTAATTTTAAATGTAGCGTTAACTATTCCAGCCCGTGTTGTGGTGGGTATGCTAACCGATAAATTTGGTCCCCGGATTGTTTATGCGGCACTACTTATTAGCTGTAGTATTCCATGTTTTATGTTTGCTATGGCAACCACATTTGAGCAAGCCGCAATAGCGCGTTTTGCTTTAGGCTTTATTGGTGCTGGCTTTGTTGTGGGCATTCGTATGGTGAGTGAATGGTTTCCTGCTAATGAGTTGGGTATAGCCGAAGGTATTTATGGTGGCTGGGGTAACTTTGGTTCAGCAGCTGCGGCTATGTTACTGCCTATTATTGCACTTATGTTTGGTGGCGAAGATGGTTGGCGTTACGCAGTAGGTTTAACCGGTGTATTAAGCGTTATATTTGGTGTTATTTGGTATATCAATGTAACTGACACACCAAAAGGCGGTACATACTTTAAACCTAAAAAAGTAGGCGCAATGGAAGTAACAAGCAAAGGTGACTTTGTACTACTGCTTATTATGAAAATTCCAATGTACGGTGCATTAGCATTACTTACTTGGAAGCTTTCGCCAACCGGTGCTAACTTAATTTCTGCTAATTTTGTACTTGCCGTGTATGCTTTTTTAATTCTACTTTATGTTTACGAAGTGTATAAAACCTATGACGTAAATGGTCATATTTTTAAAGAGCCTGTCCCTGAGTCGCACCGTTATGAGTTTAAGCAAGTGGCTGTTTTAAATATTTTATATTTTACAACCTTTGGTTCTGAGCTTGCGGTTGTTTCTATGTTACCGCTGTTTTTTATGGATGTATTTGCGCTTGATATGGTGTATGCGGGTATTTTAGCCTCTGCTTATGCGTTTATGAACTTGGCATCTCGCCCTGGTGGCGGTTGGATTTCAGATAAATTAGGTCGTCGTATAACACTTATTGTGCTTACTACAGGTCTTGCTGTTGGTTATTTTGTAATGGGCTTAGTTGATGCATCGTGGCCTTTATGGCTTGCAGTGGTTGCAGCTATGGCGTGTTCGTTTTTTGTGCAAGCCGGTGAAGGCGCCGTATTTGCTGCAGTACCGCTAATTAAACGTCGTTTAACTGGGCAAATTGCAGGTATGACAGGGGCTTACGGTAATGTTGGTGCGGTCGTTTACTTAACAGCGTTATCGCTTGTTGATTATCAAACTTTCTTTTTCATAATTGCGGGCAGTGCAATACTTGGTTTAGGCGCACTGTTTTTTATGAGAGAACCTGATGGGCATATTACCGAAGTAAATGAAGATGGCACCGTTGAACTTATTTCAGTGACGTAAGGCATTATTTACCATGTTTGATGAAACACGCAAAGCGAGCGCCGTAAATAATGAACTTAATGTTTCATTTGGCGGGCACAGCGCTAAAGGGTTAAAAGCAGAAAACCAAGATGCGTTTGCTGCCCTTAACACCAAAGCGCAAGAAAAAGAGTCTAAAGGCGTTATTGCCTGCTTAGCCGATGGGTGTTCATCAGCAAAAAATGCTAAACAAGCGTCTCAGATTTCGGTTACTCATTTTATTAATGAGTATTTAAATACCCCCGAAAGTTGGGCAGTTAAAAAGTCAGTGTCGAAGGTGCTTGCGAGTTTAAACCAGTGGTTGTATTCGCAATCGGTTAATTACAATCACTTAGGTCAGCGCCAAGCTGATTGGATGACCACGTTTACAGCACTTATTTTAAAGTCGGCAACGGGGTATATATTTCACTTAGGTGATACGCGTATTACCCGCCTGAGAGGCAGCAAAATAGAGGCGATAACACGGGATCACAAAGTAAACGATACGCTAACGCGTGCATTAGGGGCACAACTTCATCAAGAAATAGATGTATACGAAGTTGACCTAAAAGCAGACGATATTTATATATTAACCTGCGATGGCGTACACGATGTGCTCCCAAACAGCGATATAGCTAAATTAATTAATGAACACGTTAATTTAGAGCATGCTAATTTAGAAAATGCAGCTAAAGCAATTACCGAACTTGCATTAGCGCGAGGTAGTGACGACAACGTAAGTTGTTTGCTTGTAAAAGTAGAAAATATTGCCGAGCAAAAGTTAGATGAGCTTTATCATTCGCTAACACGACGAAAAATTCCACCTGCGCTTAATGTTGGACAAAAAATTGATGACTACACGGTTATTCGTAAATTGCATGCCAGTAGTCGCTCGCATATTTATTTAGTGCAACAAGCGCCCGATATACCGCCAGTGGTTTTAAAAGCACCTTCGGTTAATTTTGAAGACGATGTGCACTACCTTCAAGGCTTTATAAGAGAAGGTTGGGTAGGGCAACGTATAAACCATTTAAACGTGATGAAAGTACTGAGTACGCAATCGCAAAGTCGTTTTTTGTATCATATTTGTGAGTACATGGACGGGCAAACACTCAGTGATTGGAAGCACGACGTGCCGCACCCAGAAATAACTCAAGTACGCAGTATTATTGAACAAATAGTACATGCACTAAGGGCGTTTCAGCGACTCGATATGGTACATCGCGATTTAAAACTCGATAATGTAATGATAGATGCGCACGGAAAAGTAACGCTCATTGATTACGGCACAGTAAGTGTTGCAGCTATGGACGAGTCGGTTAAACAAATTGCGGATGATTGCCCACAAGGTACTGCAGACTACACCGCACCTGAAACACTTATTACTATGCACGCCGATTTTAAAAGTGATTTGTTTTCACTTGGCGTTATTGCATATGAGTTATTGTGCTCAAAATTGCCTTACAAACCACTGCCACTTAACCACGTAGCGCCAAAAGATTACAGCCATTGGCACTACACAAGTATTCGTAAATACAGAGCCGATATTCCGTTTTGGTTAGATCAAGCCCTTATGAAGGCGCTTGCCCCTAAACCAGAGCTCAGATACCAAGCTTTTTCTGAGTTTATAAACGATATCAACAAACCTAATCCTTATTTAGAAAGTACCGCTAATAAAAGTTCAATAATGAAACGCGATCCAGTTATGGTGTGGAAATGTATTTCGCTGTGTTTATTTATTGCTTTGGTATGTGTATTAATAATTAAAACGTAGAGAACCAAAATGCTTAACTATAAGAACAACTTACCTATTATTTTTATACTGGGTTGCTTCACTGCGCCTTCAATAAGCTTTGCTGCGCAAACTGATCTTGATTTTAGACTGCGTTTTGAAAGCGTTGATCAAAACAATGCCTTAAAAGATGCAAGCGGCTTAACACTTAGAACCCGCTTAACGCATCAAACAGACGAGGTTAATGGTTTTTCAGCCCTTATTGAAGTAGAAGACACTCGCAGCCTATTGGGCGTAGATGATTACAACAATACGGTGGGGAAAAACACTAATTACTCTGTTATTGCAGACCCAGAAAACACTGAGATAGACCAAGGTTTTGTTAAATATGCCCGCGATGGTCTATCGCTAAAAGTAGGACGCCAAGTAATAGCCCTTGATGGGCAGCGTTTTGTTGGGCATGTAGGTTGGCGCCAAGACAGACAAACCTTTGATGCAGCAACCATTAATTACGCATTTAATAACATAGATTTACAATACAGTTATTTAAATAAGCGTAACCGCATATTTGCTGACGATAAAGACATTAAATCGTCCGATCATCTTATTAATGCAAGCTTTAAAACAGACTACGGTAAAGTGGTTTTATACAGTTACTTATTAAGTGACGATGCACTACAAGACGACAGTTTAGACACTTATGGCGTTTCTTTTAACGGTAATAAAACCCTAAACGACATAAAATTTTATTACAAAGCGGAGTATGCAACGCAGTCTGCGTCAACAAGCGTGAGTGATTTTGATACCGATTACTATGCACTTGAAGGCGCTGTTGATTTAAATGGGTTGGGCATTAAAACAGTAACATTAAAAGTCGGCATAGAGTCACTTGGCTCTGACAATGGCGATTACGGCTTTGCAACACCACTTGCCACGCTGCATAAATTTAATGGTTGGGCAGATACGTTTTTAAATACACCCACACAAGGCTTGGACGACACCTACATAAGCTTAAATGGTAAAGCGTTTGACGGAAAATGGCTGGTGGCTTATCACAGTTTTGATGCTAATGAGCAATCAAATGGGGTTGATGATTTAGGCAGTGAACTAAACGTACAATACGTTAAACCTATTAATAAACAATACGCAGTGGGTGTTAAATATGCTGATTACTCAGCGGGCGATACTGCAGCTAATAAAGTCGATACTCAAAAATTGTGGGTATGGATGAGTGCTAAATTTTAACCCTCACTATCTTCTAAGATCCTCTTGTAATTTATAGCGATACAAGATGGTGCAATTGCACCATCTTGTGGGGCTTTATGCTTTTTACTTCTGCACCAATGTAGGTAACTTGCTGATTTTAAATGCTTATATATTTGGCTTACATATTGCTATAACAATCCTATAACAAATCATTCGATTTCAATTTTAGTCAATTACTAAAGTAGATATCATTTTAAGGTGAGTAAATGCTAAGCAAGCAGCGTGTTGTAGTGGTAGGAAACGGAATGGTGGGGCACCATTTTGTGCAGCAGCTGGTTTCTCAAAATCAGGCTGATGAGCAATTTGAAATTACCGTATTGAGCGGTGAAGACCGTTTAGCGTATGACCGCGTGCAACTATCCTCTTTTTTTAAAGGCAAAACCGCGGACGACCTCGCACTTACATGCAATAAAACCTATGACGATTGGCAAGTACGCTTTCATACTCATTCTAAAGTGGTTGACATAAATCGTGATGCGCAAACTGTAACAACCGCTAAAGGAGAGTTGTTTGAATACGACAAGCTTGTGCTTGCTACAGGTTCATTTCCATTTGTACCTCCTATACCGGGTAAAGATCGTGAGCATTGCCTTGTTTATCGCACCATTAACGATTTACACGCAATAAAAAACTCAGCCCACGGCAGCAAAGTAGGCGTGGTAATTGGTGGCGGTTTACTGGGGCTTGAGGCTGCAAACGCATTAAAGCAATTGGGTTTACAGACTCACGTAATAGAATTTGCACCGCAACTTATGGGTGTACAAGTTGATGCGGGGGGCGGTCGGTTACTAAAAAACAAAATTACAGATTTGGGCGTTACTGTGCATACATCGGTAGCAACTGAGGAAATAGTAGAAGGTGAAAGTTGCCGTTACAAAATGTGTTTTAAAGGCGGTAAAACCCTTGAAACCGACATGATTGTATTTTCGGCGGGTATTCGCCCTTATGATAATTTAGCCCGCGAGTTTAATTTAGATATAGGTGAGCGCGGCGGTATTGTAATTAATAACCACTGCCAAACGAGCGACAAAAACATATACGCAATTGGTGAATGTGCACTATGGAATAATTTTATTTTTGGCTTAGTGGCACCCGGTTACGCTATGGCTAAAATAGCAGTTGGACATATTTTACAAGATACGCAGCAAGGTACTTTGCAAAGTACTGCCTTAGATAATAAAGCCGATGAATTTAGCGGTGCCGATATGAGCACTAAGCTCAAATTAATGGGTGTTGAAGTGGGCTCTATTGGCGATGCACATGCACGCAGCGAAGGCGCAATAAGCTATTATTTTGAGGATCAACCCAATGGCATTTATAAAAAAGTAGTCACTAATTCACAAAGTAATAAGCTGATTGGCGCGGTACTTGTTGGCGATACCAGCGATTACGATAATTTACTGCAATATCACTTAAACGACATTGAACTTACCACCGCCCCCGAAGCGCTCATTATGCCCCTTGCTGGCGACATAGCAGAGCTAAGCGCCGCCGACTTGCCTGATGACGCTATTATTTGCGCTTGTCATAAAGTAACTAAACACACCATTGAACAAACAGTCGCTAAAGGCTGCATAGATTTGGCAAGTGTGCAGCAAAGCACCAAAGCTAGTACAGGCTGTGGAGGTTGTGAAAAGCTCGCTAAAAACGTAATAAGCAGCGCACTCGCTAAAGCAAGTAACACTATTAACGTAGTTACTCTTAATGAGCCTGTTAAACAGCCCGCATAAATTAAAGCACACTAAAAGAGAGCAGTATGGCAACCGCAAACACGTCACCAACTATAAATAAAACGAGTTTAAAACAAACAACATGTGCTTACTGTGGTGTAGGGTGTGGTGTTGATATTTCACTTTTTAATAATGTGCCAACCAAGCTTGAAGGCATGCGAGAGCACCCCGCAAACTTTGGTCGTTTATGTGTAAAAGGCACGCATTTGCTCGACACAACAGGCAGTGATAATCGCTTAACGTCGCCTCTTATTAATAACCAATCCGTTACGTGGGATGAAGCAACCGACTACGTTGCCAATAAATTTAACGACATAATACAAAAGCACGGACCCGATGCGGTGGCATTTTATGTATCAGGGCAGTTACTTACTGAAGATTACTACATCGCTAATAAATTAATGAAAGGCTACATAGGCTCAGGCAATATTGATACAAATTCGCGCCTGTGTATGTCGTCTGCTGTGGCAGGTTATAAACGCGCTTTTGGTGAAGACGTAGTGCCGTGTACCTACGAGGATTTAGAGCAAACTGAGCTACTTATTTTAATTGGCTCTAATGCCGCATGGACTCACCCGGTTTTGTATCAGCGAATGGAGCGTGCAAAGCAGCTTAACCCAAATATGAAAGTGGTGGTTATTGATCCGCGAAAAACCGACACTGCTGAACTTGCAGACACATTTTTAAATATAAAACCAGGCAGTGACGCCGCACTTTATAACGGCTTACTTAATTATTTAAATGAGCATAACCACCTCGATACGCAATTTATTGCTCAGCGCACAAACGGCTTTGAAAGCGCATTGCAAGAGGCACAAAAATGGAGCTGTGAGGCAGTTAGCGACTTTTGCGATATAGCAATTGAGCAAGTCACTGAGTTTTATGCGCTATTTGCTAACAGCCCAAGTGCTATTAGCTTTTATTCAATGGGTATAAATCAGTCAAACTCGGGTGTAGATAAATGCAACGCCATTATTAATGCACATTTAGCCTCAGGTAAATTACTTAAGCCAGGCAGTGGTCCGTTTTCAATTACTGGGCAACCCAATGCGATGGGCGGGCGCGAAGTAGGTGGTTTGGCTAATCAGTTAGCGGCGCACTTAGATATTGAAAACGAAGCACATCAGTCACTTGTACAACGTTTTTGGCTCTCGCCAACTATCGCTAAAAAAGCAGGCAGTAATGCCATTGATATGTTTGATGAAATAGCCGCAGGTAAAATAAAAGCAGTGTGGATAATGGCAACAAACCCAATGGTGAGTTTGCCCAACAACGCCGCTATTAAAAAAGCATTAGAGACCTGCGAGCTGGTGGTTGTATCTGACTGTATTGCAAAAAGTGATACGTTAAAATTTGCCGATGTTGTTTTTCCATCAACCGGATGGGGCGAAAAAAACGGCACAGTAACTAACTCAGAGCGCAGAATATCAAGGCAGCGCCCGTTAGTAGCGCCTTATTCAGGAGCTAAAAACGATTGGCAAATTATGTGCGATGTTGCTAAAAAAATGGGCTTTGAAGGGTTTGATTTTACAGACCCAAGTGGCATTTTTGAAGAATGGGCACAATTAACCGACTTTGAAAATAACGGCAGCCGATTATTAAATCTCTCTGGTTTAGTTGGGCTCACACAAAATCAGTATGATAATTTAAAACCCATTATGTGGCCTGTTGTTAAAAACGAGCCTTATAAAAATGGTCAGGTTTTTACAGATAACCAATTTAGCACCGCTGATAAAAAGGCGCGTTTTATACCTATAACGCCGCAATTACCGGTACAAAAAACATCAAGTGATTACCCGTTTATAATGAACTCGGGTCGTATACGCGACCAATGGCATACCATGAGCCGCACCGGTAAAAGCACTGCGCTTTCATCGCATATTACACGGCCGTACATAGAAATTAATCCGCTTGATGCCAGTAAATTAGCAATTAAACAAAACGATTTAATAAGTGCAATTGCCCAAACTGGGCAGGTTACCGCGCATGCAAAAGTGACCGATGCCGTGCGAAAAGGTGAATGCTTTATGCCTATTCATTGGAATAAGCAATTTGCGTCATCAGCAACAGTAAGTGGGTTATATCAATCGGTAGTTGACCCTCTATCTGGTCAGGCTGAGTGTAAACACGGCGCTGTTAATATAGTTAAAGCACCCTTTGTGCAATATATGCAGCTGTTTGCTAAAAACGAACTTGTTATAAACAGTGATTTTTGGCTCAAAGTTAATGCTAGTAATTGCTTTAATTACCAATTGGCGCTTAATGAGCCACAAAGTGATTTACTGTATTACTGCCAAACCTTAACTGGTTTACAAGGGCAGTGGTCGGCTATGAATACGGCAAAAGCCATGCATGTGCAGTGTATTCAAAACGATCAATTAGCGTTTGTTGGTGTTATTTCTAATGAACAAAAAGAAATATCACTTGAGTGGATAAACCATTTGTTTGCAGAGCCATTACTGACTTTTACACAGTTACAGTCTTTGCTTTATGCAACCCCCGATGAAGAATTTACCCAAGGTGCACAAGTGTGTAGCTGCTTTAAAGTAAGAGAGCAGCCAATTATAAACGCCATTAAAAACGGTGCAAACACAGTCGAGCAATTGGGGTCTGAACTTAAATGTGGAACGAATTGCGGTTCGTGTAAAACACAATTAAGCCAATTAATAAAACAACATTACAAAGCAGGTTCTAGCAGCATTGATGTTGCGGTTGTAATGTAAAGAAAAAAGGAAGCATATGCTTAATGATCAATTTGGTCGGCAGTTTAACTATTTGCGCCTCTCAATAACCGATGTATGTAATTTTAGTTGTAGTTATTGTTTACCAAATGGGTATCAGTGCGATACGCCGCGTAATTTTTTAAATAAAAATGAAATTAGCACGCTGGTAAATGCGTTTGCAGAGCTAGGTACTAAAAAAGTGCGCATTACAGGTGGCGAACCATGCTTACGAAACGACGTAACCGATATTATAAAGCTCTGTAAAAATACACCTGGCATAGAAAAAGTAGCCATTACTACCAACGGATTTAATTTATTAAATAAAATTGATGAATTTGCAGAAGCCGGGCTTGATGCGCTTAATGTAAGTATTGATAGTTTAAATCCGAGTATGTTTAAACTCATAACAGGGCACGACAAACTTACCCTTATTTTAAAAGGGATTGAACGCGCGGTAGAGCTGGGCATAAAAGATATAAAAATAAATGCGGTGCTTGCCAAACAGTTTAATAAAAACCAATTGAAGGATTTTTTAGCGTGGGTAAAGCACCACAAAGTTACAGTGCGCTTTATAGAATTAATGGAAACAGGTGACGGCGCAACCTTTTTTGAAGAAAACCACTTAAGTGGGCAAACGGTTAAAGCCCAATTACTCGACCAAGGTTGGTTACAAGTCGTTAGGGGGAAATTAAACGGACCCGCTGAGGAATTTTGTCATCCTGATTACGATGGTCGTATTGGTTTAATAATGCCGTACAGTAAAGATTTTTGTAAAAGCTGTAATCGCTTAAGGGTGTCGGCGTTAGGTAAATTACACTTATGCTTGTTTGCTGAGCAAGGTATAGATTTACGCGAACTGCTAAACGAGGATGATACTGCAGCGACCGTAAAGGCAATTCGAGCCGCTATGGGCAATAAAGAAATAAGCCATGAGCTAGATAAGCGTCTTACAGGTGCGACAACTCACTTAGCCATGTTAGGCGGCTAATATGGGAGCTGATGTGAATACTCATATAAAAGCTAATATGAAAGTTAAGCGAGATTTTACAGGCGTTGTGCTTGCTGGTGGTAAGTCATCAAGAATGGGCACAGACAAAGCCGATTTAGTTTTAAAAAATAAAACGCTATTGCACAATGCGTGTGATTTATTAAAAGACGCAGGCGCTAAAAACATATTGGTAAGCCGCAACGTTACAAATCCAATCAAATCATTGAACCATTATCCGTCAGAAAAGTACGTTAAAGATATATACCCAAATAGTGGACCCCTTGGCGGAATTTACTCAACATTAATAGCCACCGAGCACGATTTACTTATTACTGCGGTAGATATGCCACTACTCACAAGTAGTTTGTTAAGCACAATAGTGCTGGCTTCTCAGACAAATAACGTACAAAGTGTGAGCAATCAATTAAATCAGTCACAAATACATGCTTGGCACTTTGAAAATGAACCGCTACCGCTGTATATTCGTAATACACACAGTGTAAAAAATCATTTAAAACACATACTCACAAACGCAAACAGTCATAAATCAATAAAACAGTTTACCCAAAGCATTGGTGTGCAAACGCTTTTATGTAATAAAGCGCACGCATTAATAAACACCAATACACCGGCGCAATTTAAAGCTGTAAATGAGCATTTTGACCAAAGCATTAACCAATTGAGAAGAACATTATGAGCCACACAAGCGATACACAAATACCTTTAAACATTGCTGTACTTACAGTAAGCGACACGCGCGATGCGATTACCGATACTTCTGGTCATTACTTAATTAAAGCGCTAACTGAGGCGGGTCATCACTTAGCGGATAAAGAAATTGTAAAAGATGATGTTTACCAAATGCGCGCTATTGCATCGCAGTGGATTGCCGATGACACCATTCACGCTATTTTAGTGACTGGTGGTACAGGATTTACCGAACGTGATTCAACACCTGAGGCATTTGCGCCGCTGTTTGATAAAAGCGTAGACGGCTTTGGTGAGCTATTTAGACATATATCGTACGGTGAAATTGGTAACTCAACTATTCAATCTCGTGCACTTGCAGGACTTGCTAACAACACCGTTATTTTTTGTATGCCAGGCTCTACAGGCGCATGTAAAACAGCGTGGACAGGCATTATAAAAGATCAACTTAACTCAATGCATAAACCGTGCAACTTTGTACCGCACATTACCATTGGTAAAAAGTGTGAATCGCGTGAGCAATAGTATGCTAAGCCACGTAGACGAAAACGGCCAAGCTAATATGGTTGATGTATCGCTCAAAGACGTAACCTTGCGCGATGCCTCAGCTGAAGCATTTATTAGCATGAGCAAGCTTGCCTTTGAGCAAGTAATGCTTAATCAAAACAAAAAGGGCGATGTGTTAGGCGTGGCTCGTATTGCGGGTATTCAAGGTGCTAAAAAGTGCGCCGATTTAATTCCGCTTTGCCATCCGCTTGCACTGAGTAAAGTTGCTGTTGATTTTGAGCTTGATGAAGCGAACAGCCAAATTAAAATAACCAGCTATTGCAAACTTGCCGGTAAAACGGGTGTAGAAATGGAAGCGCTAACGGCGGTATCTGTTGCTGCGCTTACTTTGTTTGATATGTGTAAAGCAGCCGACCCACTAATGGAAATTAGCGGTATGCGCGTTACTCAAAAAGCTGGGGGCAAAAATGGCAGTTGGCAGCGAGATTAATCCAAACGATGCTATACCTAGCGCCCAAAATGTAGAGTTATTGTTTTTTGGGCAACTAAAAGAGCGGTTAAAGTGCAGTAAATTAAGCCTTGAGATTGAGCAGCCGCTTACTATTTCAGAACTTAAATTAAGATTAGTTAGCCAATACCCGCATTGGCAACCGTGGCTTGAGGAGCGTGAGCTACTTGCAGCGCTTAACCAAACTATGTCATCAAGCGACGCAATAGTGAAAGCAGGGGATGAGCTTGCCTTTTTTCCGCCGGTTACAGGTGGCTAATGAGCATACATATTCAAGTACAAACCGATGATTTTAATGTAGGTGACGAGCACAATACGCTTTGTAGTAATAATAAAAGCGATGGCGCTGTTGTCACCTTTACAGGTTTGGTAAGAGAGTTCAGCAGTGGCGATAACGTTACTGCACTTGAGCTTGAGCACTACCCTGGTATGACCGAGCAACTTCTTCAATCTATTGCAGAGCAAGCACAAACTCGCTGGCAACTGGCGAGAATATGCATTATTCATCGCGTTGGTTACTTAGCACTTGGCGAGCAAATTGTATTTGTAGGCGTAACTTGCCGCCATCGCCAAGCCGCGTTCGAAGGCGCACAATTTATAATGGATTATTTAAAAAACCACGCCACGTTTTGGAAAAAAGAGCATTTTAAAGACTCATCAAATTGGGTTGAGTTTAAACAAAGTGACAAACAAGCGCTGGGTAAATGGGAAAAGTGATGCAGATATTTCATTACTTGTGCTCTACAGGGGTTATATAGCTCTCAGTTTGCGTGTGAAGTCTGCGTTTTTCGTGTTATAAATCAGCAATATTAGATTGTTAGCCCGACCCAAGTCTGGAAGACATATGCGCACATCAAAAATGTTATATTTTACAATATTATTACTTGTTCTACTTTCAGCTTTTCTTGCTGTATGGGTATATGATTTAAAAGAAGGTAAAGATTTACTAAGCTTTACCATATCAACAGTAAGCTTTTGTATAGCCGTATTAGCTTTATTTATTACCGTTAGAACATATACATCAATTGATAGTGTAAATAACATTAGTAAAATGGAAGGTAACATTTTAGATAATGAAAATTACGTAACCTCACTTCCAGAGTTAATTAATCAGTTTAAGTCCCAAGATGAAAATACACTAGAGAAAGAAATTTTTGACTCTATTGAGCATAAACTAAAAAAAGAGTCAGAAACCGCCGTTCTTTTTGCCGATACCCTGCAATATATAATTGACCTAATTGTTTTATTTCCAGCTGTTTTTAATGCATCAGAAATTAACAAAGAGCTTTATAAAAAGCGTATGGACACAATTTTGTCAGAAGTTGATAGGCGCTGTGAAATATTGCACTCGGTGAGTAAAGGTAATTCAATTCAAATAACGGAAACAATAAAGCTATTTAAAGCTGTTGTTTCTTACCAAAGTTTTGTGGCTGATGATAATTTTAATATTCATGCAGACTTACTTCATGTGAGAGGTCCAATTCTTCGTAATCCAGTGACAAAAACCATTTACCATAATTACCTAGGTTTGTATTACAACAAAAAAGGCATGCATTTATTACGTGAGTCGCTAAATATGAACTCTGTAGATATTTTGTCGATTGATGGTTTAGAGCTGGCTCAAAAAAATATTAACACTATAGAGCCATCAATACTTGAAGAAGTAAGTATGTATCTTAAATCTGCCGCTGAGCAGTTTGATAAAGCACTTAAAGTATCTAGCGAAGATGTTATGTGGCCTGGTTTTATTAATTATAATAAAGCACGTACGGTATATTTTTTAGCTTTACTATCAAATACAAAGCTTAATTGGTTAGATATTCTCGACGAAGCAATCGAATCTCGCAGTAGATTGAATCGATTGATAGATGAGATTTTAATGATAGACAGATCAAAACCAGCCAATATTGTTAGCACACATTTAAGAGAATTTTTTCTGTATCAAGAAGAGTTAGCACGTACAGTAAAATTGAACATTTTACTGTCGGATAATTTAACCAGACAAAATAATGCACCTATTATATACAAAGGGATTAATATCTCTGATATATCAAACGAAAAACTAACTGACTTATTTGTATCAATACAAAAGTTTTCTACAGTAAGTACTTATCAAGAAAAAGTCATAAGTCGACTTAAGAATAACCTCGCTGTGACAAGCTAATAAAGCTTCAGCGAGAAAGTAGGATATATACTATTTTTAGACTTTTATTTTACGGCTTTTTTCTCATCATAAAAAAGCCATCTACCTATGCATGAAAAGTCATAGCAAGAATAAATGGCTCTTTATTAAAATGTTTTTTGGACTGAGCTTATTTTATTACACTTTTCCAATGCTCAAATCAGGCATTAAATTGAGCCTGTTATGAATGGCATGATGGATGAAAGATAACTTAGTTCGCACCGCTTGAGTTAGTACAAATGGGTAGGCATCGGCAAGTCCCATGCTGCGATTTAGTGAATTTAGAATAATCGAAAATTCCATCCAAGTATCTAAAATAGCATCAATCGATGTTTGTGAATTAAAGTAATAAGCACTTTGTGGCAATCGAAGCTCGTCTGCTTCATCTAATTCAAACTCATTACCCGTTGTTGAGCCTGTAATTGAAAAGTTTTTGGCTGTTTCAAGCGTATCGATAATGTGCATGTAATGCGCCCATGTTTCTGCCCAGTCTTCATAAGGGTGCATAGTAGCGTATTCACTAATAAAGGTTTCATGCCAGTTAGCTGGCGCACCTTGCTTATAATGAGTATCGAGTGCTTGCTGGTAATCTAATTCGTCATCACCAAAATATTGCTTACATAAAGTATGTTTTTTTGGTGAATTTGCAATTAGTTGATCAAAATAATAATGACCAAGTTCATGGCGAAAATGACCAAGTAAAGTACGATAACGCTCACCCATTGCTATTTTAGCTTGTGAGCGTGCTACGTCATCTGCCTCGGCTAGGTTTATAGTGATATGCCCGCAGTCGTGTCCTGTAAATACAACGTCTTGACCTATAATTGGGCTTACAAAGTGATCGCTTACGTTACGGTCTGCTATAAAATCGAAGCTTAATCCGCTTTCAGGTTCTTGAATCGTTGTATTTAAAGGGAGTGATAATGACTTTAATGTATACAAAGCGCGACGTTTTGCTGTCTCCATTTTTTTCCATAATGGAATATGTTCAACAATACTTAAATCGGGCACAGTTTCATTAAAGCGGCACGAAAAACACAGCACTTCGTCTTTATCGGCAACGGGTATAAATGTGTCTAAATTAACCATGCCATTGCATACGTGATACTGAGCGTTGTTATCACATTTTTTATAAAAAACGTCAGGCGCTTCTGCTTTGTAAAATAGCCCCGATTGTTCATCAATTTCATAGGGTTCAACTTGGTCGAACTCATCATCAATACCCACGGTTCTGCCACAAGCCAAACAATGGCTGCTTTCAAAAAATAAAATAAGTTGATCTGTGCAATTACATTTAAATGTTTTCATATGTTACCGAATAAAAAAGAGACCGTATAAACCACTTTTACTTAGCGCTATGCTATTGGAGGATAGTGGTTAAATCCTTTTTAAAAGTTCAGACTTTTTAATATTAAATTCATCATCACTCAACGCATTAGAGTCGCGAAGTTGTGCTAACTTTTCAATAATTTGAAGTGTTTCGTCTACCGAGTATTGCCCCACAGTATTATTAGCCGGTGCTTCAACTTGGTTTGGTGTTAACGATGCAAAATTCGGCTGCGTTACTTGCTGCGTAAAATCTTTTTGAGGTTCTGGAGGCGTTGGCGTTTGCCCTGAAATTAATGGCAGGGTATTTACATTAATTGTCCCCCACTGACTGTTAAATGTAAGAGAGGTATTATTGCCTTGCTGTTGGCTTACACCACCAATATTATGATCTAACGTGTCGTATACGCTCACTTGTCCATTTAATTCAACGGCTAAGCGATTAGGGAATATAGCGTAGCGAATATTATTTTGCGCACCACTGCTAAATGGGCTGCCTAGATTACCTGGCCACCATTGATTGCTGCCAGGCGTTCCTGCAGGAATAACCGGAAATATTTGGTTATTGCTCAATATATTAGCAAGTTCGTTGCATAAGTTATCAACGGTTGATTTTAAGCCGTTGTTAAACATGTCGCCAACCATTGTCATTCCGCCGCGCATCCATTGACCAGAACCACCAAGTTCTGGGCAATTAAACTGCGCCATTGAGCAACCGCCGTTATTAACGCTAACTAACATGTGAATTACTGCATCGTGACTGAGGTTATAACGAGATGCTATACCATTAACTAAGTTTTCACCGACATCTGTTAGCTTTTGCATAAGAAAATATCCTATTAGGTAGATTGGGTTGATTTAAAAAATCTGAAAATACGCCAGGGCTGCATTACCTTTAGCATTGATGATAATGAAAAATTAACAGGTTAGTGAGGTGTGCTGGTTTTTCAAATTGGACGTGTTCTGTTTTGTTTGAAATTAAAACACACCACTGCAAAACTACTCTTTAAAGTAAGCATCTATGTATTAAAAGTTGCTTGTTTTATGTCATCGAGATTGTTAGTTTTACTGTAACGTAAGCGGTTAAAAATCGATCTAGTATAGCACCGTTACTTACTTTAACAGCAGCTTTATTGTGAACTATTTCTTACTATTTAATGATTATTTTTAATGATTTTTAAACTCTAAATAAATACTTTTAATTATAACCGTTTAGCGTTATAAATAACGGAGTAAGTATTTTTAAAAATTAACTTTATTTGTTTTATTTCAATATTTTAAATTAATTAGCTTTAATTGTAAGTTATTTTAAAGCACTATTTTGGTGCATTTTCTGCACCATTAAAAATCTAAAATTGATGGTTTAAATTACACTAAGTTTACTATTTATTGAATTGGTGTGTTTTTCCTATTAATTAGGTCAAAACCTTTATGCATAACGTTGCTTTGTGCAAGAGCCGCGAGTGGATGAACAGTACTACTTAAGCAAGTCTTTTGGTATAAAAATTGCAAAAGTGAATTAGTCCAAATAATATTTTCAGCGTTATATTGTGGCCATACATTATTAAAGGAGAATTAATAGATGACAATTACAGTTGGGATTTCGCACCATACTCAGTATAAATACGATCGGTCAGTTAATATGGGGCCGCATATATTCCGATTACGTCCAGCGCCACATAGCCGTACAAAAATTAAAAGTTATTCTTTAAAAATAGTTCCAGAAGATCATTATATAAATTGGCAACAAGACCCTTTTGGTAATTACCAAGCGAGGGTGGTGTTTAACAAGCCAACTACCGAATTTAGTTTTACAGTTGATTTGGTCGCCGAACTAACGGTTATTAATCCTTTTGATTTCTTTTTAGAAGATTACGCCGAAAACTTCCCGTTTGTTTACGATGCTATTTCAAAGTCAGAACTCACTCCTTATTTAAAAAAACGCAAAGCCAGTCCAAAATTTAAAGAATTAATTGAATCTTTAAACCCTAAAGAGCCGCTTAGAAGCGTTGATTTTTTAGTGGCTGTTAATCAAGCTATTTATGAATTAGTAGGTTATGGCATTCGTTTAGAACCCGGTGTGCAAACGGCAAACGAAACAATAAGTAAAAAAACAGGTTCGTGTCGTGATTCTGCTTGGTTGTTAGTACAATTGTTTCGTCATTTAGGGTTGGCATCTCGATTTGTATCGGGTTACCTGGTACAGCTAACCTCAGATCAAAAATCACTAGATGGTCCAAGCGGTCCAGAAGAAGACTTTACCGATTTGCATGCATGGACCGAGGTGTATATTCCAGGTGCAGGTTGGATAGGGCTTGATCCTACCTCGGGTTTATTTGCCGGTGAAGGACATATTCCATTGGCATGTACGCCAGAGCCAAGCTCGGCAGCGCCGGTAACCGGCGGTATAGACGACTGTAAATCTGAGTTTAGCTTTTATAATAAAGTAACGCGTGTACACGAAGACCCACGTGTTACTAAGCCTTATTCTGAGGCGCAGTGGGCGGCAATTAACCGCTTAGGTCAGCACGTTGACAATGTTTACAATGAAGAAAACATACATTTAACTATGGGTGGCGAGCCTACGTTTATTTCTATTGACGATATGGAACATCCTCAGTGGAATACTGATGCCGATGGTAAAGAAAAAAGAATATTAGCTCAAAATTTATTTGTAGAAATGAATAAAGTATACACAAAAGGTGGCTTTACTCATTACGGACAAGGTAAATGGTATCCGGGTGAGCCATTACCACGTTGGCAATACGCATGTTATTGGCGCAAAGATGGTGAGCCTTTATGGCAAGATGCTGCACTATTAGCCGATCCTAATAAAGATTATAAATTTGATCATACCGATACTAAAAAGTTTGCTGATAAACTGTGTGACTCACTTGGTCTTGAAACCAAGGCACTTACTACGGCTTATGAAGATATTTTATATCACATGTGGCAAGAAGCCTCATTACCTACCGAAATAAAGCCAGATCAACCAGAACTTCTCCATGCAATGAGCCGAAAAGGCTTTTTAGCTAAAATGGATAAAGGCATAGAAAAGCCTGTTGGCTATGTTCTACCTTTAAAATGGAACGACAGTAAAAACTGTTGGCAGTCGTGTACGTGGGAGTTTAAACGGGGTCATTGTTTTTTATTACCGGGTGAATCACCACTTGGTTATCGCCTACCTTTAGACAGCCTTGAGTGGAGCGGCAATATTATTGACCGCGACCCGTTTGATATTCCAGAAAATTTTACCAAAGCTAAAAAGCTTAAAAAGGGCTTTATTGGTAAAGAAATGGTTAAAACTGCGCTTGTAATGGAAGTGAGAGAGGGGCGTTTATATATATTTATGCCACCAACAAGTCATTTTGAACATTACATGGGTTTAATAAGTAGTATAGAGAGTGTGGCAAAAGAACTTAAAATGCCACTTGTTATTGAAGGCTATAGCCCACCTAAAGATAGCCGCGTAGAAAAATACGCTGTAACGCCAGATCCAGGTGTTATTGAAGTAAATATTCATCCTTCTACATCGTGGGATCAATTAGTAGATCGTACTAATACGTTATACGACCTTGCAAAACAATGCCGATTAGGTACCGATAAGTTTATGGCAGATGGTCGCCATACGGGTACTGGTGGTGGTAACCACGTAACGCTTGGTGGCGAAACACCTGAGCAAAGCCCATTTTTACGCAGACCCGATATTTTAAGAAGTTTTATTACCTATTGGCAGCATCATCCTGGTTTGTCGTATTTATTTTCGGGGCTTTTTATTGGTCCTACAAGCCAAGCACCGCGAGTGGATGAAGCCCGTGATGAAGTTTTATACGAGCTAGAAATTGCCTTTTCGCATATGCCCGAAGGTGAAGTGCCTGAACCTTGGTTAGTTGATAGGTTACTTCGTAATTTATTAGTGGATTTAACGGGTAATACACACAGAGCAGAGTTTTGTATTGATAAGCTCTATTCTCCCGATTCAGCCACAGGTCGTTTAGGGATTGTAGAATTTAGAGGCTTTGAAATGCCTCCACATTCACAAATGAGCTTAGTGCAAATGCTACTGTTGCGTACTTTACTTGCTTGGTTTTGGAAAAAACCTTACCACAAGCCATTAATACGTTGGGGTACAGAGTTACACGATAAGTTTTTATTACCACAATATGTAGAAAACGATTTAGCTGAAGTAAGCCGCGATTTACAACAAGCAGGTTTTCAATTTCAGTTAAGTTGGTTAAATCCATTTTTTGAATTTAGATTTCCGGTATGTGGAACACGAGAACTTGATAACGTTACACTTGAGCTTAGAACCGCAATCGAGCCTTGGCATGTACTAGGCGAAGAGGCAAGTGCGTCGGGTACGGCGCGCTATGTAGATTCGTCATTAGAAAGAGTACAAATAAAAGTACAAGGAACAATGAGCGATCGCTATGTTGTAACGTGTAATGGTCGAAGAGTGCCGCTTAAACCGGTTAAAGGTAAAGCAAAAGATGAAATGGTCGCGGGTATACGATACAGAGCTTGGCAACCACCTACAGCACTTCACCCAACTATTGGCGTACATGCTCCATTAGTTTTTGATTTAATCGATACGTGGGAAGGTCGTTCAGTTGGAGGCTTTGTATATCATGTGAGCCATGCTGGAGGTCGTAATCCTGAAACGCTACCGGTTAATGCATTTGAAGCCGAAGGGCGCAGAGTTGCAAGATTTTGGGAGCATGGGCATACACCATCGTTACTTGCATCAGCAGAACCAAGCTGGAGTCCATCGGCGGTTACGCATAGTTTTCAATCGGCGCAAAGCGCAAGTGAATACGTGGTACCTGATGAAGAAAGTAGTAATCCTGATTATCCAAATACCTTGGATTTACGCAGGCAGCCTAACTTTAAATAATAATTGATAGTTGTGTCATTCCACTTTGAAATTATTTAAAGTGGAATGACTAAATATTTTTAAAGCATCATTATGAACACGGCTATTTACTATAAATTGGAGCGCTTTCAGCTTGTATATTAACAATAACGCGATGCCGGAATTGCCTGAGTGGTTGTCTTTATACCTTGATAAATCACATGGACATGATGAACTAGCAAACCACAGTGGTTTAAACCCAGACCATTGGGATACTTTATTTAAGCGTTTAGCTAGTCTAACAGCAGATGATGTTAGCAGCCGCGCTACAGAAATTAGCCAATTGCTACAAAATGGCAATATTAAAAATGAAAGCAATAAGCAGTGGCATTTCGACCCATTGCCATTTATGTTATCTAAAGCTGATTGGGCGTTGCTCGAAGAGGGAATAAAACAAAGAACCCTTTTATTAAATAAAATTCAGCAAGATATTTACGGTGACCAAACATTATTAGTTGATGGTCATATTCCTGCAAAGCAGCTTTTTCAAGACCCTAATTACTTACGCGAAGGTTTTAGCCTACCTAGTAACGAATTAACACTTTTTTTTACCGCGTTAGATGTTTACCGCACGCCAACAGGCGAATTTAAAGTATTAAGCGATCATTGCCAGTGCCCGCTGGGCTTAGGGCTATTAATTAAAAGCCGTATTATTGCAAGGCGTGTAATGGCTGAAGAATTTGCCGAATGTAATGTTCAGCAAATTAAAGAATTTTTAAACCTATTCCAAGAGGGTATTAACGAATATACCCATTATATGGATGACCCACGAATTGTAATCCTTACCCAAGGAATTGATGACCCTAACTACAACGAGCATGCATTCCTATCTACCTACTTTGGCTATACATTAGTACAAAGCGCCGACTTAACCGTACGTGGTGGTGACGTATGTTTGAAATCGTTACAAGGCTTGGGTAAAATTAATGTCATTTTACGCTGGGTTTCTGATCGTTGTATTGACTCTTTAGAGCAAACTGAATATTCACTTCATGGTATTCCGGGCTTATTACAATCGGTACGACAAGGGTCGGTTAAGGTTTTAAACCCGTTTGGTAGCGGTGTGCTCTCATCACCTTCAATAAAGTGCAACTTAGAAAAGTTATCGCAGCAAATTTTAAAACAACCGCTGTTGTTAGGTGAGCCAAATTACTTAAGTATAAAAGAAGCGCAAGCCATTGATTGGAATAACCTCGAACTACTATCTGCTATAGACCCTACACTCAAGTTAGATGGAGTGCTAGACGAGCAAGAAATAAAGCTACTTATTAGCAAAGAACCCGATAATTACTTTTTCCAAGAAAAACCTTCTTTTAGCAGTGCACCATTTTGGCATGACGGGCAATTAATCTCCAAGCCAGTGGTGTTTAGATGCTATGCATTAACCACTGAAAATGGCGTAGAAGTACTTCCTTCAGCACTGTGTTTTTCGAACGAAAAAAGTAACAACCCGAGAATATCTGGTTGGATCAAAGATACATGGATAAATACAGCCGATAGAGTTGATTTAGGCGAGCATAATCCACCGGTGCCAATTAGAAAAAGAATGGATGTAACGCTACTCGAAGGGGTTATTTCGAGCCGTACGGCTGAGCACCTTTTTTGGTTGGGCCGATACTTAGAACGCTGCGAAAATACCATACGTATATTGCGTATTTTTATAGACAAGTACACCGAATTTTCTGTTTACCCAGATTCAATACGAAAAAGTATAGTTGCACGGCTTTCTAATGCCATTAGGTCGCAATATATTGTTTATCCCTATATAGAACCTGATTTAAAACTAGATGGCATTGATGTAAATCTGTCTAAAGAAACCGCCTTTCAACTGCTTGCAGACGAGCAATGCGCTGGCAGTATTATTAATACATTAAAGTACATTGCAAATGCGTCGGTGCAAATTCAAGAATTACTATCTCATGATAGCCGCCGAATAATTGATGATATTAATGAGCAAATTAAAGTATTTAAAAATGTAAATATTAATATTCCAACGCGTGCAATGCAAAGCAGCCTAGATAGAGTTATAGGCTCAATTATGGCTTTTAATGGCTCGATTACAGATTGTATGCCAAATAGTAACGGCTGGTTTTTACTCGAAATGGGCAGAAGAGTAGAGCGTAGCTTACAAATAACATCATTAAGTGCGGCTTTATTAACCAAAGAGTTAGACGAGCCCGAAGAGCTTGGCTTACTTGAAGCAGTGCTAAGTTGCCAAGTTAGTTTAGTTACGCATAAGCGCCGATACAGAATGTATCAAACCATTGGTACAGGGCTTGAGTTATTACTTTTAGATGCTGAATACCCACGTTCTTTATTATTTCAGTTAGAGGAAATTAATAAGTTGTGTAAGCATTTACCCACAAAACGCAGACAAGGCGTAATTGCGGCACACGAAAAAGCAATTTTACTGTCTAAAACAAGTTGTTATGTAACTGAGAAAGATTACCTACAAAAAAGTGAAAATGGACAACGTAACCAGTTAATCGAATTTAACCATAATACGCGTATGAACTTAGATACATTTTGTGATGTATTATTACTACAGTATTTTTCTCATACCCAAACGGCAAATAAATTGAACTGGACTAATATTGAGCAAGCTCAATCGTGAAATATAAAATAAAGCACTCGACTACATACAACTATTCAGACTTTGTTAGTTTGTGTCAAAACCAAGCGCGATTAACGCCAAAAACGAATCGCGGGCAAATATGCCACAGTAGTCGTGTAGAAATTGAACCTACACCGACTTACTTACAAACATTTACTGATTATTTTAATAATCAGGTAACAGCGTTTGAAATAGCAATACAGCATAAAAAACTTAAAGTAACGATGATCAGCGAGGTAGAACTGTTAGTCGGCGCTAATAGTAATTTAGAGAGCGTTGATATTGCTTGGCGAAAAGTACGTGATTTATTGGTTAAACCAAATACAGCGGAATTATTAAAAACGTCTGAATTTGTACTACCTTCACAGCTTATTCCAATAGATAAAGGAATTAAGGAATACGCATTAATTTCGTTTGATGCACACAAAAATATAATTTCTGCATGCAAAGATTTAATGGCACGGATTTTTCATGAATTTCATTATGATCCTGGTTTTACAACAATTAGTACGCCTTTGAGCACTGTTTTTGCACAAAAAAGGGGCGTTTGCCAAGACTTTGCACACTTTGCGCTTGCATGCTTACGCAGCGTAGGGTTAGCAGGTCGATACGTAAGTGGGTACATAGAAACTATGCCACCAGAAGGCGAAGAAAAGCTAGAAGGTGCAGATGCAACTCATGCATGGTTTGCGGTATTTGTGCCAAACTTTGGTTGGGTTGATTTTGATCCAACAAATAATGTTTTACCACGCGATCAGCATATTACTCTAGCCGTAGGGCGAGACTTTTCTGACGTAACTCCTTTAAAAGGAGTGGTATTTGGTGGCGGTAGTCAATTGCTTGATGTAGCAGTTGATATGATTCGAATGGAATAGCAGTTTAACTACGTCATATATGATGATGGATAAGGTGAAAGAGTGTATGAAAATTGATTGGAAAGCGTACCAAACAAAAGGTTTCTTTGATGAATTAATTGATGCACAAGGAAACGTTAGATCGCATGGAACACAATTAGCACAATTTTTTGCTAATTTATCAGCAGAAGAATTAGTAAAAGCCAGAGCGGTTGCTGATTTAGCAATTAAAGAAATGGGTATTACTTTCACGGTTTACAACGAAGGTAATATGATTGATAGAGCCTGGCCGTTTGATATTATCCCTCGAACTATTGGTAAAAAAGAATGGCAAAGCGTAGAGGTTGGTTTAAAGCAACGTGTTGAAGCGCTTAACCTTTTTATAGATGATTTATACCACGACCAAAAAATAATAAAAGATGGTGTTTTTCCAAAAGGGTTACTAGAAAAATCAGTTAACTTTCGCCAGCAATGCGTGGGAATAAACCCGCCAAATAAAATATGGGCGCATATCTGTGGCTCAGATTTAGTACGCGATGGTAGCGGTACAATGTATGTGCTTGAGGATAACCTGCGTGTTCCTTCTGGTGTTTCTTATATGCTTGAAAATCGCTCTGTAATGAAGCGTGTATTCCCTGAATTATTTGAGCAAGTATCGATTTTACCTGTTGATGATTACCCTTCACAATTATTTGATATGCTAGCGGCAATGTCGCCTCGTCCACAAGATAAACCAGAAGTCGTGGTACTTACTCCTGGGGTGTTTAACTCCGCTTATTTTGAGCATTGTTACCTTGCCCAAGAAATGGGTTGCGAACTGGTAGAAGGGCGCGATTTAGTTGTTGAAAAAGATGACTGTGTATACATGAGAACAATCACAGGGCTACAACGAGTTGATGTTATTTATCGTCGTATAGATGATTTGTTTTTAGACCCAGAAGCCTTTTTACCAGAATCCCAACTTGGCGTTCCTGGATTAATGCGTGCTTGGTCTAAAGGTAATGTTGCTTTGGTTAATGCACCAGGCGCAGGCGTTGCTGATGACAAAGTAGTTTACGCTTACGTACCTGAGATGATTAAGTACTACTTAGGCGAGGAAGCTAAGCTTGCTAATGTCCCAACGTTCAAATGTTTAGACCCGAAAGAATGCGACCATGTGATTAAAAATATCGATAAGCTTGTTGTTAAACCAGCAAATGAATCTGGTGGATATGGATTATTAATTGGACCTAAATCGACTAAAAAAGAACAAGAAGCGTGTATTGCTCAAATTAAAGCGGACCCACGAAACTGGGTAGCTCAACCAACATTAGATTTATCAACAGTACCAACATTTGATGGTAATAAACCAGATGGTCGACATACCGATTTAAGACCGTTTATTTTATCATCAGGTAAAGATACGCAAGTTACCACTGGCGGATTAACGCGTGTTGCTATGGTTAAAGGCTCTTTGGTGGTTAATTCATCACAAGGTGGTGGCAGTAAAGATACTTGGATTGTTGACGAAGAGGCTAAATAATATGTTATCAAGAGTAGGCGAAACTTTATATTGGGTATCTCGATACATTGAGCGTGCGGAAAATGTAGCTCGTTTAATCAACGTTAACAATTTACTGATGATGGACTTACCCAAAGGCGTATGTACCGGCTGGGAGCCATTAATTGATATTATTGGTGTGCGTAAAGCGTATTCAGAAAACCATACTGATTTTACTGAACAAAAAGCATTAAGGTATTTACTTGTTGGTAGTGATAACAGCTCGTCAATTTTAAACTCTATTACTTCGGCACGAGAAAGCGCGCGTACAATCCGCGATGTAATACCTCGAGATGTATGGGAAGAAATTAACTCTCTTTATTATTATGTAAAAGATAATCAAAAAGAAGGGATAACAAAGCGCGGACGTTTTGATTATTTAAAAAAGATTATAGATTCAGCCCATCAAATATTTGGGGCGTTAGATGCCACAATTAATCATGATCAGGGCTATGTTTTTATCCGCTTTGGTTCGATTATAGAGCGCGCAGACATGACATCGCGAATTTTAGATATTCGCTCTGCTACGTTAATTACTAATGAAGAAGAAGTGAAGCCGTTTGATAATATTCAGTGGATCAGTTTATTGCGTTCGTTAAGTGCTTATCAAATGTATCGCCAAGAAATGGGCGTTAGAGTACAGCGTGCTGATGTAATAGAATTTGTGATGCACAGCAAAGTATTCCCACGATCTATTTTATTTTGTATGAATGAATTAAAAGCATTGGTTTTACCTTTGCCAAACTCAACAGAAATTATTAAATCAATTGATGATGCAATTGTTGAGTTAGAAAATAAAGACGTACGAGTACTTAAAAATGGTCTGTTGCATGACTTTATCGATGAAATACAAATAGACTTAGCTGGAATACATAACGGACTGGCCGAAACGTATTTTTTAAAACAAGCAGAATAATAAAAACTGTATATTGTGAAATGACTGCTTAGGGCGTGTTGAACTTTGGTGGTTGAATTTACAGCAGTATGTTTGGTTTTTAGGCAAGTCAGAGCCTATGTAGTGTGGTTATTCCCCATTAATGGGCGATAACGCAGCATAAATACCAAACATGCGCTGCCCTCTGGGTTCTTTCTAGGGACGATTAACTCTTTGTTGCTCGGTTTTTACTTAGCCCACTAGGTTACAAACCTCGCGCCGCGATTTAATCGCCCTTAGATTGAATAAATTTCAATCCACAAAGATAAACACGCCCTAGTCTTAAGCGGTCATCTTTTTGCTTAAATTTATTTATAATAATTTTAAAACCTGCATAATTAATCTTTACTTCCTCATCCGTTGGTATCGCAATGAAAATCATCTCGACTAATATCTCTAAAATTAAAACTCTTATTCATAATGGTAAAGAGGTGAAAACGGGAATATTCAAAACCCCAACTAACGAACCTGTTGTTATTGAAAAACTAAACATTATAGGTGACGAGCAAGCTGATTTAGTTAATCACGGCGGGGTAGATAAAGCGGTATATGCTTTTTCGCACAATCATTATGAGTATTGGAAACAAACCCTCGAGAATGATGATTTAGCAGTAGGTGCCTTTGGCGAAAACTTCACAATTTCTGACCTTGATGAAGTGAATATACACATAGGTGACCATATTCGAATTGGTACTGCACTGCTTGAAGTAAGCCAGCCTCGTGTACCTTGTTTTAAATTAGCTATCGCCCTTAATAATAAAAACAGCCTTAAATTGTTTACGCAGCATTACTGCACTGGCGTGTATTTTAGGGTACTAGAGCAGGGCGTTGCAAAAACGGGTGATAGTGTTGTTATCGAGAAGAAAGCCTCGCACGACATATCAGTAAAAAAGCTGTTTCAGGCTTTTTTTGATAAGAAATACGTAGGTTATGAAGACATACTTTTAGAAGCATTAACTTTGCCAGAGCTTGCTGTAGAGTGGCAAGAAAAGCTAAAGAAAAAGCTTGCTATTAAAAGTGAATAAAGCAGTTTAAAACTGTTTTATTCCCGCGCTATCACTCTTTAAAAAGTGTTGCTGCAACCTATTTATTAAACTTTGAAGAACAGGTCCTGTTGATCGGCTTCTTGAAACAACGCATCCCACAGGAGTAAGCCAACCGCCTTGTTCATGAGTAACGGGTAGCGTTACCACTTCAGCTTGGTTTATATACCTCTTAATAGCAAGCTCGGGTACAAGCGCCCAACCAATACCCTGAACTACTAAGTCGATAATAGTTTGATGTGTATTTGCGTACCAAATTCTAGAGCTAATTGCGTAGCTAAACCATAACTCTTTTTGGCTAAGGCTGCGATGAACACATTGCCTATGGGCTTTTAAATCATTGCTTGTTACAGCCTTTAGCTTTGCAAGCGGGTGTTCTGGTGATGAAATCGTTAAAAATCGAGCTTGACCTAATAGAAAAAAATCCATATCAACTTTTAGTTCCCCATCACTATAAATGATACCTACTTGTGCTTTTCCTATTTTTACTAAGTTGTCTACATCGTCAGTTGTTGTCGATATTATTTCGAAATTAGTAATCGGGAACTGATCAGCAAGTGGGGCAATCACTTTTAAAATATCTTGATTATTTAGGCTTTCATCAATAGCTATAATTACCTCATGCTCATAATTTTTTGCTAATGCATCCACTTTTTGGTCAAAATATTTTTGCTGATGAAGTATAGAGTATGCGACAGGTAACAATGCCTTGCCGCTAATCGTTAAGCTGGGTATATTTTTATTACGCGTAAACAATGTTTGATTAATCGCTATTTCAAGATTAGAAATAGCTTGGCTAATTCCCGATTGTGCACGGTTAAGCTTTCGGGCTGTTGCCGAAAAAGATCCTGTTTCTACCACGGTTACAAAAATTTTTAGTTGCTCAAAACTATACATATCATTCAACTTAAAGGTGAGTACTTATATGCTCATCTTATCACTAAAGGTGATGGCTACTAACTTTGCAAATAATTAAATTATGTCACTATTATTTTCTTTAATTATTTGGCGTAAAAGGGGTTAATTATGGATGCAAAAATGGGGTCGCTAGAGAGGATGTTTCAGGCTGTTTTGTTTGAAGTGTTAGCGGTAACGCTGTCGATTATTGGTTTGGCTGTATTTACAGAGCATGCAATATCGGCTTTATCAGGCACTATGATTATAATTGCAACGATTGCGATGTGTTGGAATTTTGTTTTTAATTGGTTTTTTGACAAAGTAGCTACCGGTGCAAAAGAGCAACGTTCTGTATTATTTCGTATTTTTCACGTGCTTTTATTTCAAGGTGGGTTACTTGTTTTTACTATTCCCGTAATGGCGAGCATTTTAAACGTAGGCTTATGGGAAGCATTAATAATGGATATCGGCGTAACTTTTTTTATAACCCTTTACGCTTTTACTTTTAACCTAGTGTACGACCACACACGAGCCTATATTTTTCATTCAAAAAATGCTGCATGTTAATACACTTTTTAAATATGGGATGACTTAACAAAGTTTTGTATTTAGCTGCTGGTGTATTTGCCAATGCACCAGCACTTTTAGAGGCGTAATATTACCCAAGTTTGCTTTATAGTGGCAAAAAACTAATAAAGGATCTTTTTATTAAAAGTGAATAAAGCTAAATATCAATTGTTATTCATAGAGGAGCTAGTAAAAAAGATAAAATCTGCTATACCTAATGTTATAAATACTACAATTATTATAGTGTTATTTAAAATTTTTGGGTTAGTGGCTAAAATAGGTGTCGTATATGAATATCTCAAGAAAACTGATGCTTATTGTAATATTAACTGCAGCAGAGATAAGTATTACTGTCTACTCAGCTTTTGAAATAGCTAAAGGAGCTAAGTTTCATCAACTTAACTTTCTTCATTTAAAGTATACACATCAACTTACCAAGTCAGTTAAAAAAATAGAAAATGATATCCCCATAGATATAAATACCATTGAGTCGGATATATTGTTAATTAGGCAGCAACAATAGAGAATGAGCTTGCATCAAAAATGTTTAAAATTAGCTCAGCAAAGCTTTTTAAGCTTGTTTGAATGTCATTATCAAGAGAAGTCGTTAATTGCTGCTCATCTATTAATGATACACCTTCTAAATAACTCTCTACATTGGGCATTCAAACTCCTACAACAGTATTAAATAAATATGCCTCATTAAAATGAGATGCAACAAATGATTAACTTATTGTAGTTGATTATTTTGAATGTGTTGAATTATTCACTTTATAAATTAACGCCAAATTAAAGCCTTACCTTATTATAGTCAGTAGCTTATGAATCTATTTTCTAATAAGGTAAAACTAAGTCTGATCGTGAAATTTATGACTGAATAAATAAGTATTATGTAGAGTAGTGTTCTTACTAAAGAGCAACATGCCCTAGTAAAAACAGCATATTTAATCGCTCATTTGTACAATTGTTTGCGCTACGTTAAATAAGGTTTTATGTGTATCCATTGCTTGTTTTTGTAGCTGTTTATGGGCTTGCTCTTCAGTGAGTTTTAACTGTTCAATAAGTATATATTTGGCTTGGTGAATTACCTTTTGCTCACTAATTACTTTTTTAGCGTCAAGTAACGCTTGGTTTATTTGTTTAATATGCTGGCTTTGCTCGATAATTAAATCGTACATACTTTTATTACTATTGAGCTTATCGGCCGCTATGTTTTGGCTCACTTCTGGCTCTGGTTGCTTAACGGCTAATTGGCCAAAAGTAGGGGCTATGTGTTGCTCTACCATATTGTTAAGTACCTGCTTATTTGTATTTAAGCTACGTTGAGCACAGGCTATTTGCATTGCTGCGGTATCAATTAACTGATCTGCTATATTTTGTTCAATTTTGTGCATTATATCTATGCGCGTAGTGGTTACTTCGTACCATACTTCGCTAAGTTGTGAGAGCGGTTGAGCGTTCTCGTCATCGAGCTTTTGCAGTAAACTTCTAAGTTGCTCTACCTGATTATTAACCTGATGCGTTGTTAGTGTGCCAAAACATTTTAAAAGGTGCGCATCGGCGTTCTCATTAAAAAAGTCAAAGCTGTGGTTTTGCTCTTGTACAAAATGCGCGAGTTGTTGTTTTTGTTCTGTGGTAAATTTACTCGCTGCAAATGCTTGTGCACCACAGGCACGCTCTTGTCCTGCGTATTCTTTACCTTGCATAAAATTAAAAAATGCGACTAATAAGCGCGTTATTTTGGGATCGCTTGCGCCATCAGCTGCCTCTAAAATAATATTGAGCAAACTAGCAATTAACTGAGTGAATGACTGCGTAGCATGTACCGCACTAATGTTTTGTTGTGCTATTTGCTTGCGCAATACCGGTAATGCATCGAGTGCTTGTAAGCTGTAGGTAATTAAATTAAATAACCGAGTATGGCCAGTATCGGCGTTGTCGTTTATAAATGTTTGTTTAAGAGAATCATAAAATGCAGTTTGTGCGCTGTCGCTTAAAGGGATTTGTTCTTGTAATTGGGTTTTAAATCGCTCTCGATTTGAGGCCAAAAATATATTACTCATTGCGCGTTCTTTTTGTAACTGATGTACAAAATCGCCTAATTTAGTAAGCGAGGCACAACTGTTTTGTAATTGCTTTAGCGCGTGTATTTCTTGATACTTAGCCGCTAATAAAAACTGTTTTGTGAGAGGATTGCTTGTCGCCATTGGTATTATTCCACACTTTTTTGTTTTTAAAGTGCAACCACTGTTCCAATCATTAATAAATTTCATCATTGAATTTAAAATCAAGCTAATACAATTGCTTAAAGTGTTATTTTTGTTTGTCACTGTGTTTCTATAATTTAACTTACCATTACTTTTAACTTATTTGGTGCATTTAAGCATGTTATTGCACACAACTTGAACCCAAATTAAAAACAAAAAAAGCGCCTACTCCTGGGGAGGTAGTAAGCGCGAAAAGTGCATTATTCATTTTGTATCATGCGTTAACATTCATACAGTTTAATAACTCAGGGCTAATTGCCATTTTATGATTTATTACTTCGCCAATCATAATTAGGGTAGGGCCTTGAAGGTTGTGTTTAGCATGCTCATTTACTATCAGTTCAAGCGTACTGGTAATTACTTTTTGCTTAGTGGTAGTGGCATTCTCTATTAGTGCAATGGGTGTATTACTTGGCCAACCCACTGATTGCAAACCGCTGCTTAGCGCTTGTAAGCGCGAAAGCCCCATATAAACCACTAAAGTGGGGTTGTTGTTTGCAGGCATAAACGCGTAATTTTGCCAATGAGGTTGCTTGTTAGGGTCGGCAAACTGCGCCGTTAAAAATGTAACACTACGCGCTACATCGCGTGCAGTGAGCGGAATACCCGTATAAGCAGAAGTAGCACAAGCCGTTGTAACACCCGGAATAATAGCAAAATTAATATTATGCTTAGTAAGCGCATCGGCTTCTTCGTTAATACGTGCAAAGATACTCGGATCACCGCCTTTTAAACGCACTACGTTCAAGCCTTGTTGCGCGTATTTAACCAGTAGTTCGCAAATGTTAGCTTGGGTCATTGAGTGCTTACCCGCACGTTTACCTACAAATACACGCTGCGCTTTTTTAGGAAGCGTTTTTAATAAATCATCGCTTACTAACCAATCGTATAAAACAATATCGGCGGTATTAATTAAACGCTGCGCTTTTACCGTAATTAGCTCTGCGTCTCCTGGGCCCGCACCAATTATATAAACGTTGCCGCTTTTAGCACTGCGATCATTTGAGCTTGTTAGCTTAGTAACAAGCTTATTTAGCCACACGTTTTCAATACCCGAAAAATAAGACAGTACACTCATAATATTCCCCTAAGCCACAGCTGTTGTAACTTTTGGTTCAGAGCTTATAAATACACTGCCGTCTTCAGTTTTTGAATTAAAAACCGGTAAGTGTATTGCTTCTGCTTCTAAGCATTCGCCTGTTTCTAGGCAAAAGTGTTGCTTATATAAAGGCGAGGCGACAACTAATTTATTGTCGATTGAGCCAATAATGCCACGCGATAATACATTGGCTTTGCCAATCGGGTCGTAGTTGCTAATGGCAAACACAGCCGTTGGATTTTGTGGAATGTAAAAAATAGCCACTTGCTGATTATTAACTAATGCGCATACGCCGCTATTAGCCACTAGGTTGTCGATTGTTCCAATATTATGCCAAGACATCAGCTTGCTCCTCTTCAACTTCCATTACTGGAATACGGTTTTGTGTATTACGTTGCTCACGTTTTTCGGCTTCTGTAGCAGGGCGAATTTGGTTACGCTCTTGCACAAATAAAATATTGTCGTCGGTTTCGGGGCTATTAACAAACTGGCGGAATCGTTTGGCAGCATCTGGGCTTTCAATGGCTTTTTTCCACTCACAGGCATAGGTTTGTGTAATTAATTCCATTTGCGCTTCTAGCTCATCGCAAATGCCTAAGCTGTCGTCAATTACGATACTTTTAAGGTAGTCTAAACCGCCTTCAAGATTTTCCATCCATACCGACGTACGCTGTAATTTGTCAGCCGTTTTAATGTAAAACATAATCACGCGGTCAATGTATTTAATCAGTGTTGGCGTGTCTAAATCGGTCGCAAATAAATCAGCATGGCGAGGGCGCATACCGCCATTACCACACACGTATAAGTTCCAGCCGTTTTCGGTAGCTATAATGCCAATATCTTTACTTTGTGCTTCGGCGCATTCGCGGGTACAACCCGATACCGCCATTTTAAATTTATGCGGTGCACGTAACCCTTTGTAGCGGTTTTCTATTTCTATTGCGTGTCCAACGCTGTCTTGCACACCATAACGACACCACGTACTACCCACGCATGATTTAACGGTTCTAAGAGACTTACCATAAGCATGACCTGTCTCAAATCCAGCTTCTATAAGTCGCTCCCAAATAACAGGAAGTTCTTCTAAGCGCGCACCAAATAAATCAATACGTTGACCACCAGTGACTTTGCAGTACAGGTTAAAGTCTTTTGCTACTTGTCCAATTACAATGAGTTTGTCGGGGGTTATTTCGCCACCAGCAATACGCGGTACTACAGAGTACGAACCATCTTTTTGCATATTTGCTAGGTACGTATCGTTAGTGTCTTGTAAGCCAACATGGGCGGGTTCTAAAATGAAGTCGTTCCATGTTGAGGCTAAAATAGAGCCAATGGCAGGTTTACATATTTCACAGCCATGACCGCTGCCGTGTTTAGTTAGTAAGTCATCAAAGCTTTTAATGCTTTCTACTTTTACCATATGTAGTAGTTCTTGGCGTGAATACGCAAAGTGCTCACATACATGGTTGTTAACTTCAACTCCACGGCTTGCTAATTCGTTATCAACAACTGATTTTAATAACGCGGCACAACCACCACAGCCGCTTGCTGCTTTAGTGCATGACTTTACTGAGGCTAAATCGCATGAGCCGCCATCAATTGCACCTACAATGTCGCCTTTACTCACATTGTGACACGAACAAATAGTGGCTGTGTCGGGTAGGGCACTGCCAGATAACGACGGCGCGCCGCCGCTGTCTGGTAAAATTAAACACTCAGGGTTTTCTGGTAAGTCCATGTCGTTAAGCATGTACTGTAATAAAGTATCGTAGTCGCTGGTATCGCCAACAAGTACAGCGCCCAGTAATTTGTCGCCTTTTTCACTTAGTATGATTTTTTTATAACAGCCGCGAATAGCGTCTTGGTATATAAGTTCTTTACAGTCTGGCGTTTTTGCATGAGCGTCGCCAATTGAGCCTACTTCTACGCCTAACAGCTTAAGTTTTGTGCTCATATCAGCACCTAAAAACTCAAGCTCGCCGCCACTTAATTGGCTCGCTGCAACGCGCGCCATGTTGTAACCCGGTGCAACTAAACCAAATAGTTTTTTGTCCCACAAAGCACATTCGCCGATGGCTAAAATATCCGGATCTGATGTTTGGCATTGGTTATTAATAATAATACCGCCGCGCTCACCGAGCTCTAAATCAGCAATTTTGCCAAGCTGATCGTACGGGCGAATACCAGCAGAGAACAAAATCAGATCTGTTTCTAAAAATGACTCATCCGAAAAATTTAATCTAAAGCGACTCGTTTCGCCTTTTACTATTTCGCTGGTTGCTTTTGATGTGTGTACTGTTACGCCAAGTTCTTCTATTTTATTTTTTAGTAGCGTACCGCCTTGTCCATCAAGTTGAACAGCCATAAGTTGTGGTGCAAATTCAACTACGTGGGTATCAAGCCCTAGTTGCTTGATGGCATTTGCGGCTTCAAGCCCCAACAAACCTCCGCCAATAACAACACCGCTTTTACTTACAGCGGCACTGGCTTTTATTTGTTCTAAATCTTCTAATGTGCGATACACCAAACAATGGGGTTGGTCGTTACCTTTTATAGGCGGCACAAACGGAAACGAACCTGTAGCGAGTATCAGTTTGTCGTACGGGTATTGCTCACCGGTTAATGTGGTCACTATTTTTGCTGATCTATCAATGCCTTCAACCCACTGGCTGGTATGCACATTAATATTGAGTTGTTTATAGTTGTCGTGAGTTGTAAGTGCTAAATCGGCGGCTGTTTTGCCATCAAATACACTTGATAAGTACACGCGATCGTATGCAAGATTTGCTTCTCCGCAAAGTACAGTAATGTCTGCGTTGGCATCGCTTTGGCGCATTTGCTCAACAAAGTGGTGTCCGACCATACCATTACCAATAATGAGTATTTTTTGCGAGGTTTGCATAGGGCATTCCTTAAAGTGACGGTTTAAATACAATTAACAAAAAAGCCCGCCACAAATACGCAATATGCATAACTGTGTGCGGGCTTCTTTGCCGATGGTTGCTAATAGCTATTGTGCTCACAACCTAAATTTTTGCCGTAAGTAAAACGGGCTTGTTAATAGAATGTTTGCAAAAATACAGCCAATTTTTTAAGTTATTGTTTAAATAGTATTTAATGTATTTATAGAGTGAGAATAAAACCTATTTTGTTATATGTTGGTGCGCGCATGGCACTAAGAGGGTGCAAGTATTGTCATTGTTTTGTGCATTATCAGTCAATAAAACACCCATTATCATTGAGTGTGTATTGAGTTAAATTTACCCCATGAAATACGCACACGAATTACGAGCAAAATGACTAACACAAACTCAATAGATGCTTCACCTTTTCACGAAGGCGAGCTGGCAATACAAGACAAACTCGGTAAACGAGAAATAATGGCAACATTTGGCAAACGTGCCGTGCGCTCATTTATGCCAAAGCAGCATCAAGCCTTTTTTGAGCAGTTACCATTTGTGGTTGCAGGCAGTGTTGATGAAAACGCCGATGTGTGGGTATCTATTGTTTCAGGGCAGCCAGGTTTTTTAAACTCCCCCACACCCACGTCGTTATTAATGACCCACGCGGTTGATAAAAACGATCCCTTACATGGCACGTTAAATATTGTCGGCTCGCCAATTGGTTTATTAGGCATTGAGCTAGGCACGCGTAGGCGTAACCGTTTAAATGTGCGCGTAGGTGAGGCAATTAGTAATAATAAAGTGAGTTTTAATGTTGATCAATCCTTTGGTAATTGCCCGCAGTATATTCAAACGCGCGACTTAACGTTTAATAGAGATCCTTTAGTTAAAAGTAGTGCAGTACAAAAAGTTGAATTTAATACACTTGATAACGCAGCCAGTACGTTAATTGACACCACCGATACGTTTTTTGTTTCAAGCTTTATAACCGCTAAGAACAATCCAAAAATTGAAGGGGTTGATGTTTCTCACCGTGGTGGGTTGCCGGGCTTTGTAAAGCGCGAAGGTAACACATTAACGATTCCTGATTACGCAGGTAACAATTTTTTTAATACCTTGGGTAACTTTTTATTAAACCCAAAAGCAGGTTTGTTATTTCCTGATTTTGACACGGGTAATGTATTAATGCTTACCGGCAGTGTTGAAATTTTATGGGACGGGCACCTAGAGTTAGAGGGCTTTATTGGTGCAGACCGAGGCTGGAAATTTACCCTCACTAAAGGAATGTGGCTTAAAAACTTACTCCCGTTTAGTGCTAAATTTGATGCTTATTCCCCTAACACTAAAATGACGGGCACGTGGCTTGAGGCTGATAAAAACAAACAAGCCGAAAAACTAAAACATACTTGGCAGCCTTTAAAAGTAACTAAAATAACGAAAGAAAGTGATGTAATTACATCATTTTATTTAGAAGGGCATAACAATACAACCTTGTTACCGTTTAAAGCTGGGCAGCATTTAACCGTACAAATACCAAGTAAAAGTAGTGGTAATAGCAAACCCGCTATTAGAACCTACACCGTGTCATCGAGCCCTCATGAACTATTTTATCGGTTATCGATTAAAAAAGAGCTCAGTGGCGAGGTATCTAACTACTTTCATAATAACGTAAAAATAGGCGACGTTATTTTAGCTAAATACCCACAAGGACAGTTTTTTATTGACCCAACCAGCGCTAAACCTGCGGTATTAATTGGTGGCGGAATAGGTATTACACCTATGATCTCAATGGCTAAACACATTACCAATGAAGGGTTAAGAACCCGCTATACACGCCCTTTGCATATTTTTCACAGTGCTAAAAATAAACAGCAGCGTGCGTTTTATAACGAGCTAAAAACACTTGCAGATACGAGTGGCGGCGCAATTGATTACTACTCACTTTTATCTCAGCCTGAGCTTGATGAAAAACAAGGCGGTGGCTTTAACGTAAAAGATGAGAGCTTTAATTTAAAAGACGAAAGCTTTAATTTAAAAGGGCGCATAAATGCGGATGTGTTTAGGTACTATTTACCACTTGATGATTACGAGTTCTTTTTATGTGGGCCTGCTGCGTTTATGCAGCACGTATATAACGAGCTGTTATTGCTCGGTGTGCAGGTAAAAAACATATTCGCAGAAGCATTTGGACCCTCCAGTATTAAGCGCAAAGTACTTAACACAAACGAAGCGCCTAATAAAAGCAAAGAAATTAGCGTTGAGGAAGCAGACAACACCGTAATTAAATTTAGTAAATCGGGCTTTGAACAGCGGTGGAACAAAGGTGACAATACATTACTAAATGTAGCCGAATCCCATGGTTTAGAACCTGAATTTGGCTGTCGAAACGGTAGCTGCGGCAGTTGCGCTGTAAAAATAAACACAGGCGCTGTGGTGTATCGAAATAACGTAAGTTACCCAGTAGAGACAGGGCAGGCGCTAATTTGCTGCGCCGTACCTGCTAAAGGCGCTGATGAACTTGATTTAGAGCTGTAGTGTTTTGAAACAAAGTATTAAACTTTAATTTAGTGTAAACTGAAAAGCTTGAGAGGCAAAAGTATTGGGGCCGCTTAACGTTATTAAGAGATATGTGGGTAAGCTCACTTAACGGTAGTTAAGCCTGAAATTGTTTTTTATTAATAATAGGCACAAAGGTGGAAGGTAAGTTGCCTTCCAACCTGATATGTAAACTTTACCTGAGGTATTTATTTATTAATATGTGAAACAGCGGCACACCTAATGTAAGTATAAGTCCCATGGACATGCCTGCTATGAGACAAGCTGCACTCCAAAATGACCACTTTTTCTGAACAGCTTGAAAGTGTTCAATATTATCCCATCTTTTATTTTGCCATGCCCATTCTCGTCCTTTAAAACCTAAGACAAATGCCATGATAAAACCAAGATAAGGAACAAGAACAAGTGCGCCAATCCATGTCCGGTTATGTATTGCCCACGCCCAATTAAATAAAAAGGCGCCCCAGCTCCATCCTTTTATACCTTCTGGTAGCTTATGGCCCTTTCCCATGCCTGAAGTGTTGGCATCACTCTTTATGTTTTTACCAGATTTGGCGTTTGAACGTTTTTTACTCACTTATTCTCTCCTTGAATATATACAATAGTCCTGTAAATTAAATCATTTTTAATTTGTTATTAAAAAACAATAACTTGAATCCTATTTGCATTCAATAGTTTACTGTATTTTATGCAGGAAATGATAAAGAGTTTTTCTTTGTCACTATTACTTATTTACACTGTTTCAAAATCATATTTATGTGTAATTGCTTTACCAGAAAGTATTTTCCTTGTTTTATATAAAAATGTCTGCACATTTTAAGAAACCATTCGCAGGATATATTTTAACTTATTGTAAAATAAAAATATTATTCACTTTTTGCAGATTCCACTTAATCAAGCACAAAAAAAGAGGCTTAATAGCCTCTTATTAAACAGTATTAAAAACTTAAAACTAAGCTAGTAAACCCGCTTCTGTTTCAGGCATTGCTATAAAACCATCAAGTTTACGTACATTGTTTAGCCATCTTAAAATATTTGGGTATTGCTCAAGTGATACGCCACCCTCTGGTGCGTGTGCTATGTACGAAAAGTTGGCAATGTCGGCAATAGTTGGCTGAGTGCCTACTAAGTACTCGCGATTTTGTAAGTATGCATCCATTGTTTTAAATAATGTGTGGGCAATATTTATCGCGTTTTGATGATCAAGCTGCGCGCCAAATACAGTGACTAAACGAGCTGCACACGGACCTGAAGCCACAAGCCCTGCAGCAACGCTCAACCAGCGCTGAATGTGCGCTTGAACAGTTACATCTTCAGGGTACCAGGTTCTGTTAGCATCAAATTTTTGTGCCAAATACAGCAAAATAGCGTTTGAATCATTAATAACGTCATCGTTATGTTTAAGTACGGGTACTTGCCCAAAAATATTCATTTTTAGAAAGTCAGCTTGCTTTTGTGCGCCGTTTTGCAATGCAACATCAACCATATTTACATCAAGATTTAAAAGCGATGTAAATAGCTCTGCACGATGTGAATGACCAGATAAAGTAAAACGGTATAGCGTTAGGTTGCTCATGGGTTGTCCTGTTTTTTAATTTTGAATAGTGATTTTTAATAAGGCTATTCTTTCACTATTATCAGTTTTGAAAAACCGAGCTAGTAAGGAATTAATGTCAATGCTATATTGACAATCATGGATACTATTATTGGCATTAAAACAATCATAGCGGTTGTTGAAACAGGCTCTTTTACAGCCGCAGGCGACAGGCTAGGGCTCTCAAAGGCACTGGTTAGTAAGTACGTGGGCATTGTAGAGCAAGACTTAGGGGTTAGGTTATTTAACCGCTCCACGCGCAGAATTTCGATTACCGAAGCGGGGCAAAGTTATTACGCAAGCGTAGTGCCTGTAATTGAAAGCTACAGCGAAATGCTCGATAACTTATCGGGTCAAACAGCGCTTGCTAGCGGCAAACTTCGGGTGAGTGCGCCGGTGTCGTTTGGTGAATCAAACCTTGCGCCGTTAATGCCTGAGTTACTGAGCCAATACCCTGATTTAAGTATTGATTTAGTGCTTTCAGACAAAACAATTGATTTGCTAGAAGAGGGGGTTGATTTAGCAATAAGAATTGGCAGTGTGTCTGACTCTAATTTAATTGCGAGGCAAATTACCAGTTACCCTTTAATTTTATGTGCATCACCCGAATACATTCAGCGTTTTGGCGCACCTATAAGTGTTGGCGAGCTTGAACAACACGCTACGGTGATTGATAGCAACTTTAAAATAGGTCGCCATTGGCCTTTAATTTCACCTAGTGGTGAGGCATTAACGGCAAGCGTAAACTCGCGTGTTTCGGTTAATAATCCGCAAGCTGTAAAAGAGGTGGTTGTAGCAGGTGGCGGTATTGGCTTAATCCCTGAAATAGTGGTGAGAGACGATATTGCATCGGGTAAGCTTGTACAGGTTATGCAAGGTTATAAAACCTTTGAGTTTGGCTTATTTGCTATTTATCCGCATAGAAAGTTTGTGGCTCAAAAGGTTACGTCGTTTATTCAGTTTTTATTTGAAAAGTTTGAAGCTAAGCCAAAAACAAAAAAGCCTAAAATCAGTTAAGTGATTTTAGGCTTTTTAAAGTAGGTCATTTAAAACAGTTGCTTACTTAAAAATGGCGCTTACTTAAAACAACCACTTACTTTAATATAATAACTGGCACATCGTTGTTTTCGAGCATTTTAATGGTATTACTGCCCACAAAAAACTGCCTTAACTTAGAATGCCCAAAAGCCCCCATAACAATTAAATCAATATTATTTTGTTCTTTGTATTGCATCAACGAGTCAAAAACATTGCCCTCTAAAAAGCTTGCAGACACTTCAAAACCCATACTACTGAGTTTAAATTGAGCGTTAAGAAACTTCTCTTCTAAGTTCTTCTCATTATTATTAATACTCACTAAATGACAATGAAGCCCATGTAATAAACCGCCATCAATGACTTGTTGCAGTGCTTTGTCGGCTGTTTCGCGACCATCGTACGCAATCATAAATGATTTAGGCTGCTTAAACTTTTTAGAAATAAGCAATATTGGTTGCGAGGCGCTACGCACGAGCGTTTCGATGTGTGAACCAAGTGCATTTAAATCAACACGATGATCAACACCATTTCGACCAATAACGATTAAGCGAGTATCATCTTTAAAATCAATAATAGCGTCGATTACATCACCGTGACGTTTAATTAATTCATAGTTTTGAATATGAGCAATTTTTGCTTGTACAGCAACCGAGTCGAGTAATTCATCTGCTAGTTTTAAAGAAACTTTACTACGGTGTTCATCGAGTTTTGTCATTTCTTCAAGCAAAGCCGATTGGGCACCTAAACCAATTGTACCGGTGTAGTTACCTACATTAGTTTGTTGTATTTTTTCAAGCATATGTATAAAGCTAATTGATTTATCTAGCTTTTTTGAAGCCCAAATAGCAGCTTCGGTTACAGCGTGTGTAATGACAGAGCCATCGATACAGGTAATTATTTTTTCCATTACATTCTCCTTAATGACCGCCAAGTAGTTTATCGACTTCTTTGGGGTCGTTATGTACGCCAAACTTATCAACAACTGTTTCGGTTGCGCTATTCATACCAACAATATTAACTGTTGCGCCTTCGCGTCTAAACTTAATAACCACCTTATCGAGTGACGATACACCGGTTATATCCCAAAAGTGGGCATGGGTTAAATCAATTACTACGTTAGAAACCGCATTTTTAAAATCGAACGACGCTATAAACTGCTCAGCTGAGGCAAAAAATACCTGGCCTACAACTTCATAAGTTACTAGGTTTTTAGTTTCATCGTGCTTAGTTGTAACAACCATAAAGCGACCAATTTTGTTCGCAAAAAACAACGTAGCTAGCAATACGCCAACTAAAACACCAATGGCTAGATTATGCGTGGCAACAACCACAATAACGGTTGAAATCATCACTACGTTTGATGAAAGAGGGTTCTTTTTTAAATCTTTAACTGATGCCCACGAAAACGTACCAATCGATACCATAATCATTACTGCAACTAATGCAGCCATAGGAATTAAACGCAGCCACTCATCTAAAAACACCACCATGATGATTAAAAATAAACCAGCAATAAAGGTTGAAAGTCGTCCACGACCGCCCGATTTAACGTTGATGATTGACTGTCCAATCATGGCGCAACCCGCCATACCACCAAATAAACCTGCGCCAATATTAGCAATACCTTGGCCCTTACATTCTTTATTACGATCGCTCGTTGTATCAGTTAAGTCATCAACAATGGTGGCGGTCATCATTGATTCAAGTAAGCCCACAACCGCAAGACCAATTGAATACGGTAAAACAATTTGCAGTGTTTCGAGTGTTAGTGGTACATCGGGCCATAAAAATATAGGTAGGGTGTCTGGCAGTTCGCCCATGTCGCCAACGGTTCTTATATCAAGACCCAAAAACAGTGAAACCAGTGTAATAACAACAATACACACTAAAGGAGAGGGAAGTATTTTGCCAATAGTTGGAATGTATGGGAATAAGTAAATAATACCTAAGCCTGCAGCAGTCATGGCGTAAACATGCCAAGTAACATTGGTAAGCTCAGGTAACTGTGCCATAAATATTAAAATCGCCAGCGCATTTACAAACCCTGTTACAACAGAACGCGATACAAACCGCATTAATTCACCGAGCTTTAAAAAGCCTGCAAATATTTGTAGTACACCGGTGAGTAAGGTAGCAACCAGTAAGTATTCCAGACCATGATCTTTAACCAGCGTCACCATTAACAGTGCCATTGCACCGGTAGCCGCCGATATCATGCCAGGGCGTCCGCCTACAAAGGCAATAATAACCGCAATACAAAATGAGGCATATAAACCTACTTTTGGATCAACACCCGCAATAATAGAAAAGGCAATAGCTTCAGGTATTAGGGCAAGCGCCACAACAATACCAGCAAGCACATCACCACGAACATTAGAGAGCCAATCTCTTTTTACGTGATCAAACATTTAATAAACCTAATTAGTTAGTTTCCCAAAGTATAGGGGAGTATTTTATTTAAATAACAATGATTCTCGCGCAGATGGCGATTAAGGTTGCACGCAACGTGCTGATGAAAAAGGGAGTGGTTGCCTAGGGCGGCGTAAGTTTCAAGTAAAAAGCTCCTTTTTGATTAGTGTGTATTGATAATGGGAATAAATTATAAGTAACGCATACACTTTAGCAATATAGAGTTAGTTCATAAAGAGTAAACCTCAATCCAATAAGGTTTTTAAGCAATTAAAACTCAAACGTAAAACCAAACTCTCTTAATTTTTCGTACACGTTTATATCAAAACGATAAAGCGTTGCGGCTCTGTGAGCTACGTTGGTTTGTTTTTCTTTGCAGTTTATTAATAAGTTCATTTTTTGAAACTTACGTCTAAAGTTAGGTTTATCGAGTGATTTATTTAAAATCGACTCGTAAATTCCTTGTAGCTCAAGCAGGGTGAATTTTTCAGGGAGTAAGCTAAAACCAATAGGCTCGTGCCTTACTTTATAGCGTAAGTAATCAAGGCCGCTTTTTAAAATATCGGCATGGTCAAACATTAAAGCGGGTACACTATTTACATCAAACCATTCACACTCTAAAGCATTATCGCCGCTCACAAGGTTGGTTTCTTCAAAGCGAACGAGCGAATAATAAACAATAGTAATAATGCGTCTAGCAGGGTAGCGGTCTACGTTACCAAAAGCACCTAACTGATCTAAGTACAGGTTTTCAACACCGGTCGTACTTTTAACAACACGTAAAGCTGCAAGGTCTAAGTTTTCATCTTTACGAACCCAATGACCAATTAAACCCCACTGGCTTGTTGCAAGGCCGCGGTTATATTTAACCAGCAACACCTTTAACTTACCTTCATGAATAGCAAATACAATATTATCTACGGTTAGATTACTAATGCAGTCATCAGGAATCGATTCTTCGTCGATGTTGTTAGAAATGTTTGATGTTTTATAGTGCATAAATTACTCAGCCAAAGCTATACGTAGATATTGTTATAAAGACTATTAAGGGTATATAAAAGGTGGGTAAAGCGCAAATAAAAAGCTTTTATAATTCCTATTTAAAACAATCAGATAAACCTAAAAAACGTTTACGCCCCATTGTTTGGATAGGAATTGGCTTAGCTACATTTCAGCAATTAGTCGGCATTAACGTTGTTTTTTACTACGGCGCGGTACTTTGGCAAGCAGCCGGTTTTACTGAATCTGACGCGTTACTCATTAATATAATAAGCGGCTTTGTAAGTATTTTAGCGGTGTTTATTACCATGTATTTTATAGACACAATTGGCAGAAAACCTTTTTTGTTAACCGGCTCAATTGGTATGACGGTGACACTTTCGGTTATTGTTTATGCCTTTTTAAACGCAGATATTGGCTCAACAGGTAATTTAGAGCTAGGAGAGCAGGGCATAGTTGCTTTAATAGCCGCTAACGCTTACGTGTTCTTTTTTAACCTATCGTGGGGCCCTGTAATGTGGGTTATGTTAGGCGAAATGTTCCCTAACCAAATTCGCGGCTCTGGCCTTGCAGTTACCGGCTTTGCCCAGTGGATAGCTAACTTTTTAATTACCTGGTCGTTCCCTGTTATGCTCACAGGCATTGGTTTAGCTGGGGCTTATGGTTTTTACGCATTTTGTGCGTTTGTTTCAGTTATATTTGTATTTAAGTTTTTACACGAAACCAAAGGCAAAGAGCTTGAACAAATGAAAGGGTAAATATTACCCCTTTAATAAGCGCCAAAACTAAAGCAATAGTTTTGGCGTGGTAAGACTACTTCACTCGTTAAGCTTTCTTTTTACTAAACCCAAACACTTTATAAACTCGCAGCAACTATCTAATTTCTCAATAGTTAAATTACTAATGCACTTAAGTAAAGTGTGAGTCGCTTGTTCAATATCACGATTTGCAATAGCGTTTAACATCATTTTTTAAACTTTTATTATTTCGATTTAAGCTGCCTCGATCGCCGTTTTCCCTTAGTTGTTAACTGGGTCATCAACCTTCGGCCATGTTCTAAAAATGAATAATATTAGACGTGACGTAGTTTTTAAAAAGACGTAGTAGAGCGATTGGCGTAATAGACAGCTAAAAAACACATAAAGCTAATAGTTTGCAGTGAGCGATCAACGGACGGTCAAATTTATATTTTCGATGGGCAGCTTCTCACTCATAGCTGCCGTTGATGTTTTGCTTCTACAGATAAATATTATATTTGAAATGTGAGTTGCCAGCTTCTTCTGTTTGAGAGTAAAGGCTGGCTTAAGGTGCTGTTAAACTATAGCGCCTGATCTAGTAATGCTAATGCTGATACAATGGTATGAACTGAATTTCGTTCGAATTCGGCTCGGTCTACTTCATCATGAGTGCCTTTGTTCAGATATCGCCATTCTAGAGAGTCACCATTAATACCTAATAATTGTTCAATGGGAGACAAAACATTATGTTTTTCAGCGTCAGTAAAGTCACCTTTTTTAATCTTACTTTTGAGTTGGTCTGTTAATTGACGTAATCCAATTGGTGCGTTTGCGGCACGTAATTTGATACTTAAATTACCATCACCATGTTTGCTGACATATTGCCATACTTTCCCTGTAGTTAATGACTCCAAAGCTTGGCGAGATTTACCCAGTGCAAATCGTAATTCATTTTTGCGAAAATGCTCTAATGCCCCCTCAATATAGTTTCTTGGGGCGCATTTGAAATCAACTTGAATATGCGGTTCATCAATGCGGGGCAAGAACGCTAACCGCTGACTACTTTTAACTTGTTCCACCGACAATTGATTTTGGATATCTTTAAAAAACTCCTCCCCATGACACGTCAAAATAATTTGTTTTCCATCAAAGTAATCATCTTCAAATAGCGTGCGTCTGATGGATTGACGATGATCATCATCAATGGCATTAACTGGGTCATCAAAGATAAGAAGAGGACAATCTTCTTTGATATTTTTCGCCAGTAATATTGCCAAGCCAACACAACGAATATGCCCTTCACTTAGTACATGAAGCGCATCAAAATATTTTTGAGGCTCGTTTTGGTAGGAAATTTTTAGCTTCTGGTTTTGTGCTAGCGGTAGCTGAATTGATGCCAATAACTCTGTTGGCGCATCATTACGGTTGAATGCATTATATAATTTAACAACTTCATCTCCTAAGTTTTCGACTAGAAGTTCAGGTAGCTTTTTACGATAGACATTAAGTAAAGTTACAAACTGCTGGTAGGACTCTCTGATGTCAATATTCTGCTCAACAATAGGCTTTTCCTGTTCGACTTCACCGATGAGTGCTTTATTTGCTTCGTCAAATTCACTGATTAGTTTTTGAGCACCTTCAATTGCTTTGATTGCTGCACCCTTCGAAGCAGCTAGCTTTTGAGCGTCATTTAAGAAACCTTTTAATCGATTCAATTCTAGTTGCTGAGCTTTCTTATTTTGTTCAATTTGAACACTTTCAGTATCCTGTTTTTCTAAGCAATTTACTTGTGTATCAATATGCTGAATGGCTGATGTGCCATCACCTAGCACAGCATGCAAACTATTCCACCATGCCACATTTAATTGGGACATATCAGCTAGCTTGAATGGTGCTAACTTGTTATCAATGGAATAAAAATTTAAGCAAGTGGATAATATCTGATGCAACTCTTGAAGCTTTTGAAGCACTGTTTGCTCAAGTTGTTTTATTTTAGTTTGCAATTCAGCTAGGTGTTGAAGTTTGGCTAGCTCCTCTACTGCGTGAGTGAAAGGATTAACGGATACTTCCGTTAATGGGGTTAAACATGCAGGGCATTTATCAGGACTAATTTGTTGAACTTGAGTTACTGATTCAAATAGCCGCTGGAAAGATACTTGTTGGCTTGCATTCGCTAATTCTTCTATTTTTTGCTTATGATCGTTTAGACTACTTACTAACGTTTGTTTGATTAAGGCTAGGTTAGCAGCGGTTAAGTTACTTTTTTGCGGAACAGGCTTTTGCACCTCTGCTTCTAATAAAGGTATTTGTCCTTGTCTTTCCCCTGAGCCATTAAGTTCAAACATCATTTTCAGTAAAGTACAGCCTTCTCTATAGCGTATTGCTAGTGAAGTTTCTTCACCCTTCACCTGTTCAACAATACCTTGATTAAGCCTTATTTGCTGCTCAGCGCCTTGGAGTTGTAGCCGTTTTTGAGAAAGCTTCTTTGCTTTGACACCTTCTACATCAATGTGTTTTCCATCCATTTCAGGAGAGAAATTTTTGACAAACTCATTAAACGCATCAAGGCCAAATAGTGTTGATATTAGTTCTGACTGTTTGGCTGGAGCTTGTGCAGCAATACGTGAAAAGCTGTCTATTCGATTTTTCTCAACAAAGCAAAATCGATAAAGAGCATCATTAGGTTTGATATTGACATCACCGCCTTCAGCATCAATTCCGATCAATTTGGGAGGTGCGAATTTATTGGTATGGGCATTTTTTAAATAAGCTTCAACATCTCTAAAACGTTTACTTTCAGCTTCTGCTACTGAACCTAATAAGGCATATTCTAATGCTTCACAAAAACTAGATTTCCCCGTACCATTTGGCCCAAAGATAAGTACTAGCAGACTATTTAGGTCAAAAGTTTCCTCACGGCTAAATCCCCTAAATGAATCAACCGATAACTCTTTTAGTAGAGTAAAAGATGCAACATCTGACTCAACATCTTCAAGATTAGTTGGAATATCTTGGCTTACGCTAGCCCATTCTTTTTGAGCAAGCTTTGCGACATGTTTAACTCGTTGTCCCTGATAAGTACTTAGTGGAACAATTTCATCCAGATTTTTTAGTACCAAGTTAGCGAATTTATGAACTGACGCACTAGATGGAGATGAAAGTAAAGTTTGCAGAAAACGTTGAAATTCAGACTGAATCATACTTTCCCTTATATTTGATAAATTGTCAGATTAGGCAGTAAAATCTATACCTAACGACAGTGTCCTTATTAAAGTCTAATATCAAAGCTATCAGTTAAAAAAACTTGTGTAAATCAATATGCAACCTAATGTTGATTACTTTGATTTTACACAATTAAAGTCTCTGTATGGAATTGGGTTAAATACTTAGATCGACTAAAAGTAACTCTATAGAATTATATCAATGACCGCTTTAGTGGCATATAAGAATTTCAGCTTATAGTAAAATTGAAATGCAGAATGACCGCGATTGGTACATAGCCGGAGTTGATGTTAAAGCCAAACGTTCAGCTAGCCCAATATAAAGCGGATTAAACCTGCTCTACAGAATAACTTGCGAAGTTAAAACCTCAGTAATTAGCGAGTACTCCCTTTATTTCAGTTTGAGATACTCAAGTTAGTAATACTTATTTCTGATATACTCATTCAGCACTTTTACTCAAAAGGTAATAGTCTTCAGCTTGCAACTCAATGCAAGTTAACTCACTGCTCTTCATTATTTATTGTCAAAATTACACCTTTGTAAAATAGAGTTGGTTCATCCGAGCCAAAAACGTACAGAAAAAACACCGCCTAAGTTTATTGGCGAAGTATGATGATTCGTTGATGAACTCAAGCGTACTTACTTTATAAACAGGACTTAGCATGAGTGAATTAACTATCGGCGTTATCGGAACATCCCGCAAGACAGATGAAAGACGGTATCCTATTCACCCAGAGCACTTATTACGAATTCCCGAAAGTCTTAGAAAACAAATGGTGTTTGAACAAGGCTATGGCACCGCTTTTAATGTTAGCGATGAATATATTGCAACGTTAACGGGTGGCATTGCATCTCGCAGCGAAATACTTACCCATATTGGCACTGCTATTATTGCAAAGCCTGTACTTGCTGACTTAGAAGAAATGCGCGAAGGAGGCACTATTTGGGGCTATGCCCACTGCGTTCAACAGCATGAAATAACACAAGCGGCGATAGAACGTAAACTTACCTTAATTGCTTTTGAAGATATGTATGTGTGGTCACCACAAGGAAATGCAGGGCGCCATACTTTTTATAAAAACAATGAAATGGCAGGGTATTGCGCTGTAATACATGCTTTGCAACTTAAGGGTATTGATGGTCATTATGGCGATCAACGTAAAACGATTATATTTAGTTTTGGTGCAGTGAGTAGAGGCGCAATTTACGCTCTTAAAGCGCATGGTTTTAGAGATATTACAATTTGTATTCAGCGTCCTGATCACGAAGTGCGTGAAGAAATATTAGATTGTCATTATGTTAAGGTACGAGAAGGTCTTGAAGGAGAGGCTCGCATGATGGTTGTTGAGCATGATGGGACTAATCGACCTCTTGGCGATCTAATTAGCGAAGCCGATATTATCGTTAACGGGACTTATCAAGAAACAGCTCATCCGGTTAACTTTGTAATTGAAACAGAGGCCGACTGCTTAAAACCAAACAGCTTAATTATTGATGTTAGCTGTGATGAGGGGATGGGATTCTTTTTTGCAAAGCCGACAACGTTTAAAAACCCTTTATTTCGATATAACAACACGGATTATTATGGCGTTGATCATACACCGAGTTATTTATGGGAAAGCGCGACGCGTTCAATCTCTGCGGCGCTCATTGTATATTTACAAACGATACTTAAAGGTGCTTTGCAGTGGCAAAAAGATGAAACCATTCGCCGTGCAATAAACATTGAGCAAGGAATAATTAAAAATACGGCTATTTTGGCATTCCAAAACCGCGAAAATATTTACCCTTATAACGTAATAACACAATGATTATATCTATCTCTAATCTAATTTTACGTAAGATTAATTAGGGGTGTGCACTTCGTCTTAATGCTAGTAATTTTAAGGCGAAGTGTTTGTTGACTGATAGTAAAACTGGAGAACTTAAATCTTAAAAGTTTTTATAAAACGAACACCCACAATTTATAAGGCTACCTGATATGCCTAACGATTCTAAAAATATACTAAATCGTGGCTTAGACTATATGCACGACCCATTTTCTAATTTTATGCGTGCTCAAACCACCTCTAGTCTGTTTCTTCTGGTATCTACGATCATTGCACTATGGTGGGCAAATTCAGCTTATTCAGCTACCTATCTAAACTTAGTGCACACGCCTATTGGGATCTCATTAGGAAACTTTGAGCTAAAAACCTCGCTTAAACACATTATTAATGATGGTTTGATGGTGATATTTTTCTTATTGCTTGGGCTTGAAATAAAAAGAGAGGTACTTGCTGGGGATTTAGCTGAGCCCAAAAATAGACACATGCTCATTTTTTGCGCCATAGGCGGAATGGTCGTGCCGGCTGGTATTTATTCGCTGTTTAACTGGGGGCAAGATTCACTGATTGGTTGGGGTATACCCATGGCAACCGATACTGCGTTTGCATTAGGTGTGCTTACAATTGTAAGAAAACATATACCAACAAGCTTGTTGGCCTTTATTGTAGGTCTTGCGATTGTTGACGATGTGGGGGCAATACTCGTTATTGCCGTGTTTTATACCCAAGAAATATCGGTGATGTATTTGTCATGCGCCGTTGTTCTATTTGCTTTTTTAGTAGCCGCCAATTATGCCGGAATAAGGCAGCCGCTTTTTTACATTATTATTGGTCTTGCCACCTGGTGGATGATGTTACAGTCAGGTGTGCATCCTACTGTAGCAGGTGTTGCTATTGCTTTAACGGCTCCTGCACGCTCAATGTTGGGCTCAGGAAGGTCGCTTGAAAAGGCAAAAACAACCATTACCTCTATGCAAAAAGAAATAGAGAAAGTAGATGTTCTGGCTAGCAGACAGGATCATAAACAGGTACTAGAGATTCGTGATTTAGCCGAAAATGCGGGTACACCTTTGCGTCGGTGGGAAGATGTGCTGCACCTGCCTGTCGCACTGTTTATTTTACCGCTATTTGCTTTAGTTAATGCGGGTGTGGTTTTTAACTTTAGTTCATTTGTTGAGAGTCTCAGTGATCCCGTTGGCTTAGGTATTATTAGTGGTCTTGTTGTTGGTAAGTTTATTGGTATTTCGGGTGCGTGTTGGCTTGCTTTACGCTACAAAATAGGTTGCTTGCCTGAGGGCATCAATCTTCAGCATGTTATTGGTGCTTCACTTATCGCTGGGATTGGATTCACCATGTCTACCTTTATTGCTACGTTGGGGTTTGATGGGCAAGCCGAGCATCTTCATAACGCAAAAACATCGGTTTTAGTGGCTTCGGTTCTTTCTGCAATACTTGGGGTTTTATATATTCGAGTGGTTGCCTCAAAAAAGAGCAATAAACCAATTAATTCAACGCCATAATAGGGCGTGAAGGGGCTAATGGGTATTCAATAATGTGTACTCATTAGTTGTACTTAACCCTTTATTTATCAATTAAACCTATTGTTTAAAACACGCTATGTGGCGTACCGAACAGACCAATTAAAATAAATACGCTAATGTCTTACTAAGGTTTTTTGGCTTTAAATTAATCTATAAGTGCATGAATTTAAATCTTAAAACTATTCCTTAAATCATTACCCCTAAATTATACAGAGGAAGTTATCACCTAGATTGCGAAGCACGCTAGCGCTTATGACAATCTAAAGTAGTAATAAGGCTCCATATTTTTGGTTTCTTAAAAAGGAGAATATTATTTCTACACAAAACGAAAATAATCCAAATTCTAAAAGTAAAAGCGGTCCGCCAGATATCGATAAAGTGATGAGTGGTGCGCTGCAAAAGTATAAGAAGCTGCTGAGTGGAAAATTTAGCACAAGTTTAACCATAGTATTGTTTTTGGGATTGATTGCTACAGGCTATAGCGCAGTCTATACCGTTCCCAGTGATTCAGTTGCTTTGGTATTAAGGTTTGGTAAGTTTCAAGAAATTCTGCCTGCGGGCTTACATGTAAAAATCCCATTAGGTGTTGATCACGTCACAATAGTGCCTACTAAGCGTCAATTAAAGCAGGAGTTTGGTTTTTCTACTCCTGGAGCCTCCGACCCTGATCAAAATATTAATCCTGAAAATAATATTCGCGCATTTGCGCCAAAAATTTCACCTGCAACAAATCAACGCGAAGAAACTCAAATGGTAACGGGCGATTTAAACACTGCGCTGATTGAATGGGTAATTCAATATCGGATAGCCGATCCCCAAAAGTACTTATTTGAGGTGCGCGACCCGGCAGGCACTTTACGATATGTGTCTGAATCAGTTATGCGTGAAGTTGTAGGCGATAGAACTGTAGATGAAGTAATTACCATTGGCAGGCAAGGGATTGAAATTGAGGCATTACAAAAAATGCAGGCATTGGCAACCAAATATGTAATGGGGATTAGTATTGATCAGGTTCAACTAAAAAATATTAACCCACCCGTACCAGTACAAGGGTCGTTCAATGAAGTTAATCAGGCTCAACAAGAAAAAGAAAAGTTGATTAACGAAGCGCGTCGCGAATATAACCGCGTTATTCCGCTTGCTGAGGGGGAGCGCGACCAACGAATAAGAGAAGCCGACGGTTATCGCCTTAAGCGAGTTAATGAAGCTGAAGGCGACGCTCTGCGTTTTAATGCGCTTTTTGCACAGTACCAACTGGCACCTGAGGTAACACGCAGACGAATATATATAGAAACAATGACAGATGTTATGCCAACGATAAAAAATAAAATTATTATAGATAGCGAAGCACGCGGTGTATTACCTTTACTCAATTTAACGTCACTAAAAGGACAGCAGCCATGAAATCTTATTTAATCGTTGGCAGCAGTATTTTAGCTGCACTTGTAGGGGCTACTTTGTATAGCGCTTTATATACGGTTAACGAAGTAGAGCAGGTTGTTATTACTCAGTTTGGTAAACCGGTTGGAGAGCCAATTAGAGAGGCGGGTATTCAACTCAAAATGCCTTTTGTTCAGCAAGTTAATTTTATTGATAAGCGCGTGCTGGAATGGGAAGGAACACCTTCTGATATGCCGACCAAAGATAAGCTTTATATTTCTGTAAGTCTTTATGCGCGGTGGCAGGTTACCGATCCGTTGCAGTATTTTTTACGCTTAGGTGATGAGCGAAGCGCACAGTCTAGGCTCGATGATATTTTTGGTAGTGAAACGCGTAATGCAGTAGCGACACATGAATTAATCGAAATTATTCGTACAACGAAAGGTCGCCAACCTTTGCGTGACTCGTCACTCACCGAGGCTGAAAAAGAGCAGAATATTGGTAGTTTAGTGCCTATAAGCATGGGACGTTTAGTTGTCGAGCAAGATATATTTAATGAGGCGGCAAAAAAAGTGCGCGTATTTGGTATTGAGCTTATGGATATTCGCTTTAAACGTATTAATTATAATGAAAGTGTACGCCCTAAAATCTATGAACGTATGATCAGCGAACGTCGTCAAATAGCAGAACGCTTTTTGTCAGAAGGAAAAGGCGAAGCTGCCCGTATACAAGGTAACAGAGAGCGAGACTTAGATAAAATTCAATCTGAAGCCTACCGAGCAGTAACAGAAATTAGAGGTAAAGCTGATGCTAAAGCAGCCGCTATTTACGCCTCAGCCTATAACAAAAATGATCAAGCAGTCGCATTCTATGCATTCACCCGTTCGTTGCAGGCGCTTGAACTTGCCCTTAGCCAAAACACAACATTGGTATTATCGACCGACAGTGAGCTATTTCAGTATTTACAACACACTCAGGCGAGTGAGCCTAATCCTAAAAATTAGCATGCTTCATATTTAAATATTGTATAGATATCATCAAACTTAGGAGCAATAAATGCAAATTGAAACAATTAGAGATGTACTCAATTGGACCGTTTTATTTCACAAAAACTTAAAAGATAGCCTAAACCAGAGCTCTAAAAAAAATAAGGATGAGGGAGCACGAATGATGCTTCGCTACCTATCTGAGCATGAGGAGAGTTTAGAGAATATTGTACAAGGATTTGAAAATACGGCAGACGAAAAAGCGCTAAACACCTGGTGTTTTGATTACATCGAAAAGCACTCAATTATTGAGCGCGTTGATTGCAACTCACTCTTTGAAGAGCTAGATATCTCAGACATTATGGAGAAAATAGTAAACCATCATGAACAAGTTATTGAGTTATATATTCATATATATTCTCGTGTAGATATTGAAAGCGCAAAAACGTTGCTTGATACAATAAAAGATATTGAAGAAAATGAGATAAAAAGAATTGTGCAATCGGCTAACCGGTTTTCAGATATGTAATCGACTGATTGAACTGGCAATATTAGTGTATTACTAAGGTGTCAGTTCAATCAAATGTATGTGATATCAATTTATATCCAGGATCTTTTCTTTTAATCGAGTTAAGTAAAATGGTTTGGTGTGCTCAATATATCCGGACAGTCAATTCTAGTTTATTCAGTTATACCAATCTGCTTATATACGGGGTCTATTTAGCAACGTTATAGAGTGATTTAATTTGTTTTAATTGCTCAAATATTTATGCAGGTTGGTATTAAAATGAGAAGCAGATGATATGGCATGTCTGTGAATCTACTTACTTTTCATTAGATTATTCCCTCAATTTAATATCTAGCTATAAAGGCTGTATCTTTTTGTTTAATATAATACAAAACAATTAAATTTGACTGTACTAATACGGCAGTTGCTTTACAGTTTAAGATCTTGGCGACTCAAATTAGAAGGTTACAACAGACTCATGCGGTTATCTCTAACTCAATCAGCAGCAAGTATTTTATATTTAGGCTTTATTCAGTTTTTTGTTGTTGTAGTAATTTTGGGTGGGTTGGAGAGTATTTTACTTGAAGCACCTCTGATGCCTATCATTTCTATTAGTACCGCTTTAATATCGCTAGTTTTAGGCTTAATCTTAACTTTATTATTTAATTTTAAATTTTCAAAAAAAATTAAATATGTGACTCCTGTATTAGGCATTTTAGGATGTGCTTTTTTCTTAAATTTTCAATTGAGCTTATGGGGAGTCGTTGACGAAAAGTTTTTTTTAATTAGTGATAATCCATTTATTTCTGCTTTAAATGCCGTTATGGTTTTTTCTTTTTTCTCAGCGCTCATTATTAAAATTTTATGTTCTGCAACGATAACTAAAGGGGCTAAGTTTACCAAAGCAGTCATGTTTTTAGTTATTTTTACGGGTGTGTCGTTATGGTACGCTAGTGCAGTAAAAACAGTGAGTAGTGAAGAAGAAAAAGCACGAGAAAAAATAAGCTTAGTGGGGACAATGCTTAATAAAAATCTTGATGAGCATAAAAAGTCATTATCTCGGATTAAGTCGAGATTAGAAAAAGTGAGTCATGATAATTTTTTAAAACTTGCCGCTGTTGATATGAAAAATTATGCGAGAGATTATAAAATCATCAAAGGGATGCTTATTCTTGATGAAAATCTTACGTTAGTTGAAGGTGACATATTTTCTAAGCAATTTATTTCCAGTGGATTTTTATCAAGTGATTCTGTAGTGAACTGGTTAAATACAACTACGGATGAAGTTAGATTTGCAGCTAATTCATTAACGTTGAAAACGAGTACGCCGACTATTATGTTTTCGATACCTATAAATTCAGTTACTGGCGGTAAGTATCAAGTTTTAGCTTTACTAGACATGAATTTATTAATTGAGAACAGGTACATAGATTATCTAAATACGTTTGATGTATTTATTGAATTGACGCCTCAAGTTTACTTTTCTATTAATGCTAGAAAGCAAAACGTATACAATTTAAATATACTATTGAGTTTATACAGTGACTATATTGTAGAAAAAGTCGATGTAATGGGCATTTTAAATCACAATATATATAGTTTTATTAATAACTACTCTGCATTAAAAGAAAGAGCAAAAGTCGAACAAATTATAATTTGGCTTACTTTCATCTTTATCTATATTTTTATACTTGCTTCAGACTCTTCATACCTACTAAAACAACAATCAAAAAAGCTATTTAAAATGGCTAAATATGATGAGTTAACAGGGCTAATTCGCCGAGATGCGCTAGATGATGAAATAAACGCTAAACAGTCTAAGCAGGCCAAAGCGTTAAACTCACCGTGTGCAATGGTTTTTATAAACCTAGATGGCTTTAGTTCTATAAATAATAGTTTAGGGCATGCCATAGGCGATAAAGTTCTCAAGTTAGTTGCAAGAAGACTTAAAAATAACGCGCTGACAACCGACTCAATAGCACGCTTTGGTAATGATGAGTTTATTCTTTATTACAGCAATATAAGTAAAGATAAACTAAGAGAAGAAATATCAGTATTAATAAGCTCTTTAGCAAACGTTTATTATTTAGAGGACGTTGATATTTATCTTACAGCCAGCGCTGGTATATCGATGTCTAAAGAAAGAGTAGGAAATTCAAAAGTACTATTACAGCATGCAGATATTGCTATGGACTGTGCGAAAACCCTTGGAGGGAATCAGCTTTGTTTTTATCATAAGCTAATGGATGATAAGCATAAAGAAATAGTCCACATTAGAGGAGAGCTTCAAAAAGCGCTTAAAAATGGTGACTTAGAAGTTTATTACCAACCAATCCATAGTTTATCTGATAACAAAGTGATTAGTGTTGAGAGTTTGGTGCGATGGAAAAGTAATGGTGCGTATATTTCTCCGGCTATTTTTATACCTATAGCAGAGCAAACGGGGCAAATATTAGAAGTTGGCAAACAAGTACTAGCACAGGTACTTAAAGATATGAGTAATACTGCGCAGTTAAAAAATATTACTGTGGCTGTTAATTTTTCACCCCAGCAATTACAGCTGCAAGGGTTTGTTGCATATATTTGCCAATTAGTCTCTGATAAAGATATAGAGCCACATCGGCTCACCGTTGAAGTGACTGAAACAGTCATGTCAGAAAAAGGGGTTATCGAAGGCGTTCTTAGAGAGCTGATGGCTAAGGGCTTTAACGTTGCGATTGATGACTTTGGCGCTGGGTATTCTAGCCTTTCTTACTTGTCGAGGCAGCCTGCTAATATTATAAAAATAGATCGGGAGTTCACGATTGGTGCTGAGCATGAGGGCCAAGAACGCGCTTTATTAGAAGGTATCATCAAGATTTGTACAGAGCTTAAAAAAATAGTGGTCATTGAAGGTGTTGAAAATGCTGAGCTGATCGCCTATTTATCTCAATTCAGCAGTATAAGGGTTCAAGGCTATTATTTTTCCAAACCAATACCTTTAAATAATCTTATTGATTATATTAATAGCCTAAATAAAACAAGTCATCATAAGTAAAACGAGAATAATCAATTATTACCTTACAACATGGATTAACTCGCTAGCTATGGAGTAATAACATAGCCACGAGCGTCTATTTTTTTACGGGAATATCATTTAATAGCTTTATGATAGCGCTGTTATTACCGAGTTTAGCTAAGTCTAACAGGTAGCTTTTTTCTAGCTCTTGCATTGACTGATCTGCTAATAATTCTTTTACCGATTGTTCTTCCCCATTTGCTATTGAAGTTTCTAAGGCTGCAAAGTTTGCGATTGAGTGTTTAATTTCATTAGTCATAATAAGTCCCGTTTGCTGTGTTTTGTTAAAGCTTCGTTTTAAAAAATATTTATATAAAACAATTGTATATTATAAGCTCGCTTTGTTAGTGAGCTATTTTATTACCTAAAAATAGCTCACTTAATTAAGCGAATTGGTATTACAGTATCACCGTACATACTGCAATTTAACTTATTGAATAACAAATAAGTCCATAAAGCTGTTTACTGGCGTATTTTCAAGCTTGGCTTGATCTTTACAAAGGGTAAATATGGTTTGGCATTGTTGGGTTGCAAGGCGTGTTGCTAAATTAGATTTGAATTTAAGCTCTAATAATGGAATGCCTTCCTCACGACGACGGCGATGACCCAAAGGGTATTGAACAACCACTTCTTCTGTTTTACTACCATCGTTAAAGAAAACTTGAATTGCATTGGCAATAGAGCGTTTGTCCGCCTCTAAGTATTCAGCTGTAAAGCGTTTATCTTCTAACACCTCCATTTTGTCGCGTAGTTTATCGATGATAGGGTGCGTGTTGTGAAAGTCGTCCTCATAATGATCGCTAGTTAAGTTCCCAAATGCCAAGGGAACAGCAATCATATATTGTAAGCAATGGTCGCGGTCAGCTGCGTTGGCAAGCGGTCCTGTTTTAGAAATAATGCGTATGGCTGACTCGTGGGTGCGGATCACTATTTTCTCAATATCGTCTAAACGCGACTTTACTTGAGGGTGCAAAATAACGGAGGCTTCTGCTGCTGTTTGCGCATGAAACTCTGCTGGAAAAGAAATTTTAAACAAAATGTTTTCCATTACATATGAACCGTAACCTTGGGAGAACGAAAACGTGCGCTCCGCTTCAGGCTTTAGTGCTTGGTCTTTATTCGTTTTGGAGAAAGAGACATCATAAAACCCCCATTGCGCAGCTGTTAATGCACTGGGTATACCCATTTCACCGCGCATTGCCATATCAGCTAAATAAACTGCTCTGGCAGTTGCATCGCCCGCAGCCCAAGATTTACGAGATCCAGTGTTTGGCGCATGACGATAAGTACGCAGTGCAGAACCATCAACCCATGCTTGAGATATGGCTGCCATTATTTGCTCTCTACTGCCCCCCATCATTTTTGTGACAACAGCCGTTGAGGCTACACGCACCAATAATACATGGCATAAGCCAACACGATTAAAAGAATTTTCTAATGCGATAACGCCTTGAATTTCATGCGCCATAATCATGGCTTCAAGTACGTCTCGCATAGTCAGGGGAGGCTGTGAATTTGCGATTCTGACTTGAGACAAGTGATCGGCTACAGCTAAAATAGCACCTAAGTTATCAGAAGGGTGCCCCCATTCAGCAGCTAACCACGTATCGTTGTAATCGAGCCAGCGGATGGTACAACCAATGTCCCACGCTGCTTTAACAGGGTCGAGTACGAGCGAGGTCCCTGGTACTCGTGCGCCATTAGGAACAACGGTCCCTTTGACAATTGGACCAAGAAGTTTGGTACATTGTGAAAACTTTAAAGCGAGCAGTCCACAGCCTAAGGTATCCATTAGACAATTACGTGCAGTGTTTAGTGCTTCTGCGCTTGATACTTCAAACGTTAATACATAATCAGCGATATCCTGGATAACACTGTCGTAATCTGGGCGAGTGTTATTATCTGTATTACTACTCATTTTGTATCCTTAATTCGTTTGTTTATATTTTACTTGGTTTCAATTTATTAGAAGTCACTGAGTAAACGCTTAGGTGAACTTCATGCTTTTGCTTATCGTTTTCAAGTGGAATATAAGTTGATTCAAGCGCCATACCGTCAAGTATTAGCTCACTTTTATTATGTTTTTCATCCCCTATAATTTGCTCAATTGTAATATGGTAATAGGTGCTCTCAAAGCGATAGTCGATTGAGTAGGTGCTCCAATCCTCTGGAATACACGGTGAAATGGTTAGCTTATTTCCTGTTCGTGTTACACCTAATAAAGATTCTATTATTAGTCGGTATAACCAACCCGCTGATCCGGTATACCAAGTCCAACCGCCTCGTCCAATATGCGGATCAACGGCATAAACATCGGCGGCTACGACATAAGGTTCGCCTTTATAGGTTTCAACTTGTCCGGCGTTTTTAGCATGATTTAATGGATTGATTATATTCATCAATTCCCACGCTCTTTTTTTGTCGCCTTGTTGAGCAAATGCCATGCTTGCCCAAATAGCGGCATGCGTATACTGCCCGCCATTTTCGCGCACGCCCGGGACGTAACCTTTTATATAACCAGGGTTCATTTTTGATTTATCAAAAGGCGGATTGAGTAATTGGATTAATTTATCATCGCTATTGACCAAATGCTGATACAAAGACGACATTGCTTGCGTAGAGCGCTCATTATTAGCTGCACCAGAGAGCACTGACCAACTTTGCGCTATTGAGTCAATAGTGCACTCTGGGCTTTGTGATGAGCCCAGCGCGGTTCCGTCGTCAAACCATGCGCGACGATACCAAGCGCCGTCCCATGCGTGTTTAGCTAGGTTATCTTGTAGTTTTAGTGCTTCATCGTCACAACGAGTAGCAAACTCTATATCGCCATGTAATGCAGCAATAGGTGAAAATTCTTGTAGTATTTTATATAAAAAGAACCCCAGCCAAACGCTTTCGCCTTTGCCGTGTATTCCAACAAGGCTCATACCGTCATTCCAATCCCCTGAGCCCATTAACGGTAAACCTTTTTCTCCAAAGTGTAAACCATGCTCAATTGCCAAGACGCAATGCTGGTAAAGGCTCGACCTTGCTGCACTCACAGAAGGTAAGTCGTAATAGGATTCTTCGTCGTCTTTAAGGGGGCGACCTTCAATAAAGGGCATTAGCTCATCTAAAATAGTTATGTCATCAGTGCCTTTAATGTAACGACACGTAGCTAATGGTAGCCATAAATAATCGTCTGAACAGCGTGTTCTTACACCGCGCCCTGATGGTGGATGCCACCAATGTTGCACATCACCTTCGCTATACTGACGTGTGGCGCAGTACAGTATGTGATCCCTTAGTAATGAAGGCGAAGCATGTATTAATGCCATGGCATCTTGTAACTGATCGCGAAAGCCAAACGCGCCACCACTTTGATAAAACCCACTGCGAGCCCAAAAACGACATGCTAAAGTTTGGTACACAAGCCAGCCATTTGCTAATACATTCAATGCAGGGTCGGGGGTATTAACCTGCACACTGCCGAGTGTTTGCTGCCAAAAATCAGTGACTTTTTCGAGTGCAATACGTGCTGTACCGGGTTTTCTGAGTTTCAAAGCAAGCGTACTTGCTTGCTCTTTATTTTGCGCAGCACCGAGCCTAAAAATAATTGTGCGCTCTTGTTCACTTTGCAGTTCAAAAGGGACTTGAATTGCACCGCACGGATCGAGTGCCGCTCCTAAGTTGCCAGATAAATGAGTACGAGTCATTGCCTGGGGGTCGTGTAATGTTTTATTGCGACCAATAAACTCGCTACGGTCTCCTGTTAGTGTTCGTGACATATCATCAACGTCAAAAAAAGCAACTCTGCCACCAAACTCTGAGTTATAGGCATTAGAGGCAACCAATGCACCGCTCTTAGCATCAATTTCTGTTACAAGGTGTAGCGCTGTTTTAGAACGAAGATCGCCAAGTACCCATTCAACATAACCTGTTGCACTTAGGCGCCTGGTAGTTAATGAGTTGTTTTTAATTTTTAATACCGAGTATTTTACGGCGTCGAGTGTATCTACATACACACAAAGAGAGGATTCGATGCCGGTTTCACTGTGCTCAAAGGTACTATAACCAAAGCCATGGCGGGTTATATAGGGATTAGCCCCACGTTTTGGCATCGCACAAGGTGACCAAAATTTACCTGTATCTTCATCACGTAAATAAAAGGCTTCGCCACCAGATGAGCCTGTAGTGTCTGCACTCCACGGCGTTAAACGAAACTCATGGGCGTTTTCGCTCCACGTATAAGCAAAACCATTTTCGTCAATAACGCTGCCAAAATGTGCGTTTGCTAGCACATTAACCCAAGGCAGAGGAGTTGGATTCGCTTCGGTGGTGGTAATAATATATTCGCGACCATCTTCACTAAACCCACCCAGTCCATTATTTAAAAGTAAGTTCTCTTGAGTATTGCCAAGCGCTTGATTGATTTTGGGATGTAATGCTTGAGTTGGGATTAATCCCTTTACGTTTTTCTCTGCAAGCGTTCGACGGTTTACTTGCTCTGCCAATGTGCCACTTTGATCAATAATAATCCGCGAAACGGCTTGTAACAGTATGCGGTCTTCATTCGAAATTTGCTCTGCTGAGCGAACGAATATCCCGCCAGGGCGATCAATATAATGAGACTCAGTACCCGTTGCGATTAGCCCCATAATTTGGTCTTGCAAACCTTGTCGGTAACCAACTTGTTCTTCATTCCAAATGACTAAATCAGCGACAAGCCCTTTTAAGCGCCAATATGCATGGCATTGAATAAGTTGGCGGGCAATTTCAATATTATTACCGCTGGCTACTTTTAATAATATGATAGGTAAGTCGCCAGAAATTGAGTAGCCCCATAGTCCAGATTGTCCTCGACGATTTTGTATTAATACAGATGCGTTAGCCCGAAGAGTTGCATTGGCATACAAAATATACCCAGCCAGCTGCCGGTAGAGTTGAGCATCTGCTTCATTGGCGTTAATTTGGCGTAAGGTCACATCGCTATGAGTCCATGCTAAATCAAGTGCTCGATCGGTAATGTGATGATCTTGATATTTAGCAATTAGCGCAAGGCAAGCCTGTCTACTTTGTGCCATACCCGTTATTACATCGAGTGTTACTACACTGCCAGCAAGTAAAGCCACAGGGGCACGAATAGCAACAATAGGATCAAGCACTGACCCTTGTTTAGAACCAAGTTCGCCCATTTCTAGCATTGCTTGTGGTGAAACCAAAGAGCGACCTCTACCAATAAATTGCATGCGATCAGTTGTACAAGACAGGGTTCCGACTTTTGTTGTGCTGCTATTGTCGCGTGTTGAAAGTAAATGAAACATCCAAGGTGTTTTTTCATCAGCAGAGCGTGCACGACGAGTACATAAAATAGCATTGCCACATGGAAGTATTTCAGTTTGTACAAACAAATTACTAAATGACGGTTGCATAAGGTCGGCTGCAGGATTTGCCATTACAACTTCTGCATAAGTGGTTATATCAATTGTACGGGTATCGGGTGAGTGATTACTTAAGCGTATACGACGAAGTTCAATATCGTCCTCCGGAGAGACAACGATTTCAGTGTAAGTTTCTATATGCTGATCGCTTCGGCGAAACTCAGCGCGACCTTCAGAAAATGATGCGCTATACGACTGGGCTGGTTTTAGCGTTGGCTGGTGGGCTGCCGACCAAAAGTCGCCTGTGGCTGTATCTCTAACGTAGACAAATGTTCCCCAATTGTCGCAAGTAGGATCCTCACGCCACCGTGTAACGGCTAAGTCGGTCCAGCGGCTGTAGCCACCTCCTGCATTTGTAAGCATTACATGGTAACGACCATTTGAAAGTAGCTGTACTTGGGGTGTTGAGGTAATGGCTGGAATAGGTGGATTAACCTTTATTTTTGCATGTTCAAATAAAGCCCCGCTCTCTGCGTATTGGTCTATATGAGGTTGGAATATAGATGTTTTAGGCACGCGCTCTTGTAGTAATAGCAAAGCTGATTGCAGTAAAGGGTCTGATTCAAAGCGTTTTTGCATAGGCTGGTCAAGTAAATGATATGCCAATGCAAGTAAGCTCATACCTTGATGGTGAGCCATAAAGGAGCGAATGACTGCGCTTTTTTGATCTCTGGATAAACGGGCAGGGGTGTAATCTATTGCCTCATACAATCCGTAATGTCCCTCAAGTCCACTATCAGCTAACAGTTGAAGATTTTCGCACGCGGCTTGTGGGTTAACCATTAATGCCAATGCAGACGCGTAGGGAGCGATGACGAGGTCTTCTGATAAGCCTCGTTTTAGCCCTAAACCCGGTACGCCAAAGGCATGATATTGAAAATTAAGAGAAGCATCTACCGTATTGTATGCTGACTCAGATATGCCCCACGGTACGTTTTGTCTTTTTCCATAATCAATTTGTCGGGTAACCGCTGCACGGCAAGTTTGTTCGAGCAATGTACCGTCGTAGCTAGGCATAACTAACATGGGCATAAGATACTCAAACATAGAGCCACTCCACGACACCAGCACCGGCTCGGCGCCAGCGCTGGTTAGTAGACGACTTAGAGCGAACCAGGTTTGCTGTGGCAATTTACCTTGTGCTATAGCAATAAAACTGGCTAAACGTGCTTCAGATGCCAGTAAATCGTAAAAACTGGTGTCACGTCGATGCTCATCTACGTTATAACCAATAGCCAATAAATGGCGAGACTCATCATATAAAAATGCATATTCCATTTGTGCAAATTCAATTGCTCTGTTGGCTAATTTGTCACATTGCGAAATGCAATCTTTGGCAAGCTGTGTACTGGCTAAAGTATGAATACGTAATGAAGAAAGCCACTGAGTTTCGTCGGATGGTAATACCGATGATAAAAGCGCATCAATTGCGTTAATAGTGTCGGGGCAACGTTTAACTAATTGCTGCATTGTCAAAATATTAGAATCAAGAAATTGCAGTTTTAAGCTAACTGGCGGATTAGTTAGTTTGAGCCATGGCGAAAATAAATAGAGTTCGTTTAGGGTACGCTGGCATTGCCTGTGTAAGTCTTGAGTCCATACTTTATACTCTTGCGACTTTGTATCTAAATCATTAGCAGCGTCTTGCTTTATATTCTCTAACAATATTCGCGCATTATTATTGAGTGTAATTAAGTGCTGTTCAACGTCATATAGATTTGTAGGCGCAGTGATACGAACAGCGTTAAGTATTGAGCTCATGGCATTAATAGCGGTATCGATAATATTGTTTTTATTTTGCTCTGAGTCTAATTGCAATGTTTTAAACAAGTTTGCCACAATAGCCAAAGTGATACTTATGCCTTCAAACATTTGTGGGTGAACAATAGGTTTAGAAGGGAGTTCTTTTAATGCTATTTGTAAAGTTAAAAGGTGACCGGCTAAGTTACCGCTATCTACTGATGAAATATAGCGCGGTGGCAAAGGTTGCAATGTTTGTGTGTCGTACCAGTTATAAAAATGCCCTTCGTGGCGCTCGAGTTTATCGAGTGTATTAAAGCAATCTTGCGTGCGTTGAATTAAATCACTTTGTACAATAAAACCAAAATCATAGGCGCTAACGTTAGCCAGTAAAGACAGACCAATATTAGTAGGCGATGTACGGTGCGCAATAACAGGACCGGCTTCCTCTTGATAGTTATCGGGAATTAACCAATGATCGTCTGCAGTGTTAAAGTGGTCGAAAAAAGCCCATGTTTTACGGGCAATAGTTTGTAAAAATAATTGTTGCTTGTCGCTCAGTGGCGCTAAATTATCGAGTTTAGGCTCACTAAACCACCATGTTATAGCCGGTGATAAAAGCCATAATAAAAGTAGAGGAAATACAGCTAATATATTTGTAAAAGTTAAGTGTAAAGGGGCAAAGTAAAGTAGCGAAGCGATTAAAGTAATCGCAATAAATGGCGCAGTCCACATAGTGTAATAACTATTTATTAAGGCATTTACTACATGATTAGACTTATGATCTGTGACATGCCACTCTAATAAACGACGTTGAGTAAACAGCATTCGACCCGCACTACGTAATATTGCGGTTAAGTTAAACACAGCCTCAAAAGGTAAACATGCTAAACGAAAACCGATTTGAATAAGCTGACGAACAAAGCACTGTAAAACATCATGCAAATGGTGGGACATCAGCATTTCTGCGGGTTTGCGCATCGACGAAATTAGCGCGCTCAGCAATGGCGGTAATAAATAAATAGCACTTATGGCAAGGGTCCATTTCAATGGATTAGCTGCTGTAAACCAACCTACAGTAAGTAATAAAAAGATTGCGAATGGTTCGATACTTCGACGTAAATTATCAAGAATTTTCCAACGTGATAAAGGTGACAAAGGATTTTGACATTTATCGCTTCGAGTGTTTAAAACACGAGGAAGTAACCAGCGCACAATTTGCCAATCTCCTCTGATCCAGCGCTCACGCCGACACATATCAGTGTTGTAACGTGTAGGGTATTCTTCGTACAAGTGCACATCACTAATCAACCCTGAGCGAGCATAGCAACCTTCGAGTAAATCATGGCTGAGTATTTGGTTTTGTGGTAAACGGTTACCAAGTGTTTGTTCAAATGCATCTATATCGTATATACCTTTACCGATAAATGAGCCTTGTGAAAAGAGGTCTTGGTATACATCGGATATTGAACGCGTATATGGGTCGATACCCGGTTCTTCACCAAATAATTGCGAGTAACGAGAAGGGTTATGTCCCGATAGACTTGCTGCCATACGTGGTTGTAAAATGCCGTAGCCGCCTACAATACATTGTCTTTTTTCATCAAATCTTGGTTGATTTAAAGGGTGCGCCATGGTCGCAACTAACTGACGGGCACAATCTCGTGGAAGTTGTGTATCGGTATCTAAAGTAATGACATATTTAACTTTTTGTATATCGTTAATATCACCGACGATAAGTTCAAATGCATGTTCTATTGGGTTTCGAAGCAGTGCGTTTAGATCTGATAATTTTCCGCGTTTACGTTCAAACCCCATCCAAATTTGCTCTTTTGGATTCCAGGTTCGTGGGCGATGCAGTAAAAAAAAGCGACTTTCTTGCTGTAAAAGAGAAGGCTCTGCATATTTGGCATTAAGGTTTTCTATACCAAGGCGTACTTGCGATAACAACGCTTCGTCTGTGGGGAGTGTTTGTTGCTCTGCATCAGTAAAGTCGGTCAGTAGAGCAAAGTGTATATGTTGATCGCGATTACCTAAAAATCTAACTTCGAGTACTTCTAATAACTGCTCAATACTTATAGAGCTGGTAAGCATTGTGGGGATTACTACGAATGTTTTATTTTGCGCTGATAACCCTTTTGAATAGTCCATTCTGGGTAATCGTTGTGGATCGACTAGCAAGGTAACTATCCAGTTTACAAGTGCTGAGGCTAATTGACTTGCTCCGAATAAAGTTAAAATTATTAAAAGAATAAACTGCCAGTGAGGTATGTTATTAGGAACGACCATAGCCATAAAAGAGGCACTAATTAGGGCTGTTAAGGATATAATTGCCCCTAAATAAAGTACTAATGTTATACGCTTGGCTTGCGAAAATAACGTTTTCAAAATAGGCGTTTTTACTGTTATGCGCTGCTTTAATTGCGTAATACCTTTATCAATTAAATAGTAGCCTACATGGTTAGGCGCAAGCGTTGTGTTTGATATTGTTTGGGCTTGATCAGCCTGCTGGGCTAATTTTATTGCTTTTTTAGCTATATCGACTTCTGAAAATGAGCTTCGCTTAGCGAGTTGATCTATGATTTTTCTGTAACTATCTCGCGTGATAAAGTCCATATAACCATACACACCCTCTATATCTTGGCGCAAAATGTGTTCTACAGCGCTATGATCTTCTACAAAATCCGCCCAGTTCATCGCGGTCAACCAGCGTAAGCTACTAATGTTATTGCTAATTGAGACTTGATCAGCGGCTTGTTGCTGATTCTCTTTTTGTATTAGTTGCTCTATGGTTAAACTCGAATCAGCTAGTTGTTGTTCAATCCAAGTAAGGGGAAGTGCTAATGCCGAACCATGCCCTTGTAATAAACGAGTTAGCTCTGCTACAAAAGCGCTTTCCATAGGAGGCTTTGAGCGTGCCATGTCGGCAATAACTAAAATTAAACTATTAGGGTCTTGCTCAGCAATTTCTAACATTTGATTAGCCCACTGTTGGGCTAGATTTAGGTGCTGGCGTGCGATTATGATACGTGTACTTACGCGTTGTAGGTTTTCAATTAAGGCTAACCTTAGCATAATTGGAATGGCCCAGAGCTCACCAAGGTTAAGCGTTGTTACGGTTTGATACGCGGCTAAAAATTGCGCTAGAATTTCGCTATCTACACGCCCGTCGCCATGGGAAATTACATTTAACGCAATATCATAAACTCGCGGCATACCTAAAGAGGCACCTTGCTCTAAACGTGGCAGTTCCTGACTATAGTGCTTAGGTAAATGAAGCCGAGCGGTACGAATTTGCTCTTCAATAAGATAAAAATTATCGAGTAACCACTCACCAGAGGGCACTATAGGCTGCTTTGCTTTAACGGCAATGGTTAATAAACTATTGGCTTTAATCAGTATTTTTTCGTTTTCGTCTAGGCGCTCAAGTAGCTGATCTTGAGTGTTTTTAGCATCTAAAATATGACTTTTTGCTAGTGATTTTGCATGTTTTTCCATTTGTTCAGCACTTAAGAGCTCTGATCGAATGGGGATTTGTTCTTTTGGGGGAGCTGATTTAAGCCAAGGGAAAAACGGCGAAAGGATGTTGATAAGCTTATTTTTATTCATCGTGGTAAATACTTGAGACTAAACGTCGTAGTGAAAATATTGACGGTTAAATTTATCACTGGATTTAAAAAAAGATGTTTTAAATTATTTTGGTTATTAGAGGTGAGCAAGTAATCATTAAAAATATTCATAAAGTTTATCTTATTGTTGAATACATACATCAACATATAACAAGCTTCGTTAAGGGTCGGTTCGTCAACACACATAGTCTAATAGTAGAGTTAGATTTTGTGTTTTATAACAGTGAGTTGTCGCCATGTTATGGTGTGGATTATCTTTAAATTTCATCAACTATTATGTATATATATCAACTAAAGGCAGATAAATTTAGACTATGTGTGTTAGCGTACATATTCGCCTTGTTATATTGAGTATTTTATTATTTCAGTGAAGTACAGCTGGGAGTGTCGGCTTATATTTAAAGTGAATAAGCATTTAAAGGCACCTTAAAATTCTTTAATAAAAATAGGACGATTTTTATTATCAAAAAACAACGACCTTTCATTTTTAGCGCCTAATAACTGTATAAACAAATCCGAGTTTATTATTAAAACATCCTGACTTACATGCTTTCAAAGCCATTACTTTTAGGTTTTATTAGTTATTAGTTGGGCATATAAAAAGGAAATTCACACTCGATGGGTCAATTGAAGAACACACTGCTTAATGCTTTATCTACTGACGCACAACACCGCATGTTTCCGCTTTTAAAGCGAGTCAATTTATCCCTTGGAGAAGTTATTTATGAAACAAGTGAAAAGCTCGATTACGTTTATTTTCCAATAGATAGTATTGTTTCATTATTGTATGTGATGATTGATGGCTCATCTGCTGAAATATCAGTTATCGGTAATGAAGGGGTTGTAGGTATAGCTGTATTTATGGGGGGAGAAAGCACCCCCAACCGAGCTATTGTGCAAAGTGCTGGTACCGCTTATCGCTTACCCGCTTGTGAGTTACGCAGGCAATTTAATAGCGAGCCTGATATGCGTATGCTCATGTTACGTTACACGCAATCATTGATTACCCAAACAGCGCAAACCGCAGTTTGTAATCGTCATCATAGTATAGTGCAACAACTAAGCCGCTGGCTTTTACTATCGATTGACCGTTTACCGAGTAACAATTTAATAATGACTCAAGAGCTAATAGCAAATATGTTAGGCGTAAGACGTGAGGGAGTAACTGAGGCCGCTGGTAAACTACAAAAGCTGGGTATTATCACTTATAAACGTGGTCATATTAGTGTGATAGACCGACCTCAATTAGAGTCTCAGTCTTGCGAGTGCTATGAGGTTGTAAAAAGAGAAACAGACAGGTTGGAGTCTTATATGGAAAAAAAACCTAACGTTAGAAAACTATCCATTATCAGTTAATATATTTTGGTATCTAATAAGTTTATTTACATAAAAATGAAATCCGGTAATAGCTTCAAAACAGCCCAGCAAGTTGCTCATTGAGCCTGGGCTTTAAAATTTGTGTATGTTCTGCTGTTAGTGGGCTTTTTACATTTAACCTACTTTGGTAGTTGTCCGTCTACTTCCTTTTCAGCTTCAAGCCAATCATTTAAGTGATTGTCACCGGTAAAGTCACGATCACTCGCTAATGAGTAAGCTTTAGCTTCAATCATGTCATGTCGGCTGAGACCTTCTTTATTCAAATTAGGTTTAGTTTTTGATACTGAATTACTTGAGATGTTATTACTCATGTGATTATTCCTAAAATATTACTCGATAAAATAAAAAACTTAATACCAAATTAAAACATTGAGTGTAGTTACATTATTCTCAATCTTAAGTGGAATGTAAGCTCGATTTATCATAGTAATACCAATGTGCAATAATACTTGATCAATTTGAGGGCATAAACCTGACGCTAACTGTGTTAAAAATTTCTGATAAAGAACAACTAAATAACGAAATTTTTGCCTTGTTATCGACACGGTTTTCTTACCTCAAAATAGCTCACTTAATTAAGCAAATTGGTATAAAAGCAGTACTACGTATAGCTTAAAAGACTATTCTACAATTTGTATGACCGCTTTATCCTAATGGCTTTGCAATTTTGAGTCTGTGCCACAGCGAACATAAATCACCCATTATCTGTATTTATAGTAATTTTGAGAAGGTAACGAGCGTTGAATATATGAGCTTTAATAATCATTGTTTGGCGCGATACCGTACAGAGTCAATATTAATAAACTCATATAATAAAATATAAAGTACTTAAATTATTTTAAGGACAGCGCGTGCAAACAGTTCCCGATATCGTATTTTTACTAGATGTTGATAATACATTGCTCGATAGCGATACTATTTTAAGCCATTTGAAAGATTTTTTAGAAGGTGAATTTGGTTGTGAAAATAGTGACCATTACTGGTCTATTTTTGAAAAACTTCGTAAAGAACTCGGTTATGCCGACTATTTGGGCGCACTACAGTGTTATCGAATGGAACATTCTGATGATCCGAGACTGCATCTGATTTCTTCTTTTTTAATTAATTATCCATATAAAGAAAGGCTTTACCCTAACGCACTTGCTGTGATTGAACATTTACAACAATTTGGCCCCACCGTTATTTTGTCTGATGGCGATATTGTATTACAACCACTTAAAATTTTACGCTCCGGTTTATGGGATGCAGTGGAGGGAAGGGTGTTGATATATGTTCACAAAGAGCAAATGCTTGCAGCAATAAAAGAGCAGTACCCCGCTAAACATTATGTAATGGTAGATGATAAGTTACGTATTTTAGCTGCTATGAAAGCGCAGTGGAAAAATGATTTAACAACTATATTTCCACGTCAAGGACATTATGCCCACGATATTAAGCAGCTACTTACCTATCGAAAGGCGGATACGAGTATTGATAGTATAAGTGATTTACTCAACTACGGTTTTTCTTATAAAGTGGATTTAATTGAATACAATTTAAATTCAAATAAAAAATTGTTTTATATTGATGTGTATTGATGTGTATTGATGTGTATTGATGTGTATTGCTCTTATCTTATTTGAATTTTACCTGGGTTTTACAAATAGCATTTTGAGGAAACGTTTTTAAGTATAAAAGCAAATATCGTCCTTGAATATTTGCTTGGTAAGAGTGTTATAAAAGGCAGATTAAGACACGCTTGTTTTGGAATTTGTGCCTGTTTTAACTTTGTTTATTTTACTGTTTTAGCAATTTTCTCCCAATATGCAGCAAGTTCATAGTGATGAAAAACAGCTGCTTCAAAGTCCTGAGTTATCTCTTTATTTGACTCATATACCGGCGCATCTTTTATCGCTTTACGAACTAAATCAGTTGAAATTGAGTTGTCGAGCCATTGCACTTCGTAAATCCATGCTGACGGGATAAGTGCTTGATGTCCTCCCCACCAATTGCTCGTCTCAACAATTAGGTAACGAACCGCCCATGTATTTTCTTCAACTAAAAATCCTGATACATGGCCAATGTCTCCGTCTTTAGCGTGTATGTTATAGCCAATAATAGCTTTGCAACTACGAAGATTAGGATCCCCTTTTTGATCATGCTGACTTTTTATACTTTTATGAATTAGATTTGCGCTGCGGGCACCTTCGACACTATGTTCAAAAATGTCATTGCCAGGATATAAGGAGTAGGGATATATCCCGCTTCCCCAAAAATTAGTACCGATCCAGTAATACGGGTATCCATAGTAGTTTAGGTAATCCATTTCATGTTGTCGTGAAACGGGTTTATTAGTATCAATACCAGGACTATTTTTAACTTGGTCTTTACTGATTAAAACAGGGAAAATCTTTTCATCCCAATTTGGGTTTTGCACCGCAATAGGGGAAATTAAAACTTTGCGACTCGATAGCCACGTGCCTGTTTCTACAACAAAATAACGTATCACCCATGCTAGGTCATCAAACAAAAAATCTTTTTCTTTGCCTACAATACCGTCACTAGCAGCGATTGCACAACCTTCTAAGTCTTTCATACTACGTAACATAATAACGATCCTTTTTAGTGGGTTATTTGCATTTGTAATGCATTATTTTTGCAGTTTTTAACGCGCTTTTGCTTATCAAGTGCTTTCTTCTTATTTAGGGCACGTTTATCTTTTGAGGTTAAACATGCGCAGCCCTTTGGGTTAATTCTAGAGCGTGAGCTGGATGCGGAAGCTTTGCTCGGTTTTTACCGAGCCCGCTAGGTTGCAAACCTTGCGCCGCGATTAAATAGCCCCTAGATAGAACAAATTTCTATCTTAAAAGGTCAACAGACCCTAATGCTTATCTATAAAAAACCATGCTTTTATAAGCTGTAAAGTACAAACGATAAGTAGATTAATATTTCCAGTTTCGGCTTTTGAAAAACAAAGGTCTGTGCGCTGACGAACAAGCAATGTTATTTTTCATTGATTTTTAGGTAGCGCTATAACAAGAATAATTAGAACGTGCGAAGTGTATTTTTAAAACTGGCATTATATTTGAGTGTTAGCGCACGGACTCTATGCTTATTTTTGAGTAGCGTGGCTTTGTGACTGACTTTTATTCGCGCTGTAAGTGTTGAGAATACTCACTTTATTCAGCTAACTTTAAATAAAGTAATCGAGCATATAATGTTAATACATAATAAAAAGAGAAAGTTGGGTGCTCCAGCATTGGGGCTATATAATGTGCGCAAGTCGAGAAAACATAAATATAACACTATTTCTGGGCCGTCACCCAAAGTTGAATACGTTGCTGGTGTTTTAGCGCCAACAAGATCAAACAATGCTGTTATACGTTATATAGATTATTCAGCTAGCCGTATAGAAGCCAAAGAGGTTAGTGATATTGATGAGTTTTTAAAAACTCCTCAACCCGAGTGGGCAACAGTGAGGTGGATCCGCGTGAGTAATACAGACTCTTATATTGTTGGTTTACTTCAACATCATTTCGCATTTCATACGCTCACCGCAGAAGATATTTTACATGTACCTCAGCGACCTCGTATCGAATTTTTTGACGATCATTTATTTGTTGTATTAAGCATGTTGAAGCTAGAGACGCATGAGCCCAATAATACAATCCTTGATATTGAGCAAGTTAGCTTACTTTTATATGACAATGTTTTACTGAGTTTTCAAGAAAAACCAGGAGACGTGTGGCAATCCGTTCGCGGTCGTTTGCATACAGAAAATCGTCGTATTCGCAAAAATGGTACTGGTTATTTACTTTATGCATTACTTGATGAACTGGTTGATAAATGTTTTCCGGTACTTGAACAATATGGCGATATCCTTGAGGAACTTGAAGTAACAACACTTGAAAATCCAACTCCCCACGTACTGCATCATATCCATAGTATTAAACGAGAATTGGCATTATTAAGAAGAATTGTTTGGCCTATGCGAGAGGTTATCGACCATTTGTATCGCGAGGAAGGAGGCAGAATAGGTGACTCTACGCGCCCTTACCTTAGAGATGTGTATGAGCATAATATTCAAATTGTTGAAATTATTGAGTCATACCGTGAAATGGTAAGCGGTTTAAGTGAGCTATACATGTCAGCTATTTCAAATCGTATGAATGAAATTATGAAAGTGCTTACTATTATATCTTCTGTTTTTATACCGTTAACATTTATAGCTGGGATTTATGGAATGAACTTTAAATACATGCCAGAGCTAAACTGGACTTGGGCATATCCCGTTTTGTGGTGTGTTTTTATTTTGATAACGGCAGCAATGATATTTATTTTTTGGCGTAAAGGTTGGCTTAATAGAAATTAACTTTAATAGAAACAAAATTTAATAGAAACAGCAAGTAAATGCTCAATAAAACAACTACTTATGATTAACAATAATAAATGCGTACGCTAGCGAACAGAACCAATAATATCACTCACTTACACTCATTGTATTAATTGGGGTGTAAGTGTTTTGCGCTCCATATTTTAAGTGGAGATTAAAATGGGTCATGAATTTTGGAGTGAGTGGTACTCAGGTTGGGGTTGGTTTTTATGGTTTGGTATGTGGTTATTGCTCATATCGAGTTTAAGCCATTGGGGTTATAGCTACCGAACCCATAGACGCTATGGGTTAGAGTCTAATAAAACAGCAATTGATATTCTTAATGAAAGATACGCCAGCGGCGATATTGACAAAAAAGAATTCGAGCAAAAAAAACAGGACATAACTACCACTGCGTAGTTAGTGCGCTGGCTAATCCTCGCCATGCTCTTATATAGGGCATGGCTTAAGCATTTTTGGATGCGACAAGATGGAAACCCTGCATATGATTCTTCCTTCATTAACATCAAAAGAATTAGAGTTAATTGACGCATATTGGCGTGCCACGAATTACCTGTCGGTAGGTCAAATTTATTTATGCGATAACCCACTTTTAGAGCGCCCACTGATACTAAGTGATATTAAAAATATGTTGCTTGGGCACTGGGGAACAACACCCGGGCAAAATTTTATTTATGCGCATTTAAATCGCGTTATTAAAATACACGATCTAAATATGATTTATGTATCTGGCCCAGGGCATGGCGGGCAAGCTATGGTTGCTAATACTTATCTTGAGGGGACCTACAGTGAAATTTACCCTGATATAAGCCAAGATAAAGCAGGTATGCAAAAACTGTTTTTGCAGTTTTCGTTTCCCGGTGGCATTCCTAGTCATGTGTCGCCCGAGTGTCCGGGCTCGATTCATGAAGGTGGCGAGCTGGGCTATTCTTTGAGTCATTCGTTTGGAGCTGTATTTGATAATCCAGACTTAATAGTTGCTTGTGTGGTGGGTGATGGTGAGGCAGAAACAGGGCCTATTGCAACTGCATGGCATTCTAATAAGTTTCTTAATCCTATCAGTGACGGTGCTGTTCTCCCTATATTGCATTTGAATGGGTATAAAATTGCCAATCCTACCGTTTTAGCGCGTATTACCCGTGAAGAATTAGAGCAATTAATGTTTGGTTATGGCTGGAGCCCTATTTTTGTTGAAGGACATGAGCCTGAGCTAATGCATCAGGCTATGGCTAAAGCACTTGATGTCGCAATACATCAAATAAAAAAAATAAAAAAAGATGCTCTCGATAATAACGATCCAACTCGTCCACGTTGGCCAATGATTATCCTCATTTCACCTAAAGGGTGGACGGGTCCAAAGCTCGTAGATGGTTTTCAGATAGAGGGAACATCGCGTGCGCATCAGGTTCCTATTTCTAGCCCATCAGCTCATCCAGATCATTTGCAATTATTAGAAAGCTGGCTGCGTAGCTATCATCCAGAAACACTTTTCGATTCACAAGGGCGTTTATTACCAGAGCTTGCTGAATTGGCCCCAACGGGAAATCGCCGTATGGGGGCAAATCCTCATGCGAATGGTGGGTTGCTGCTAGAAGATTTACATATGCCTGATTTTCGCGATTATGCATGCGAAGTAATCTCTCCCGGTATACGCGGAATTGGTGATACCAGAGTTTTAGGTCCATTTTTGAGAGATATAGTTGAGCTTAATGACGAGCAACGTAATTTTAGAGTATTTGGACCCGACGAAACAGTATCCAATGGTTTAGGTGCACTGTTAGAGGTAACCGATAGACAGTGGAATGCAGCAACCCATAGCAACGATGAGCAGCTTTCGCCTAGTGGCAGAGTAATGGAAATGCTGAGTGAACATCAATGCGAAGGTTGGCTTGAAGGATATTTATTAACCGGCCGCCATGGTTTGTTTAATAGTTATGAAGCGTTTATTCATATTATTGACTCGATGTTTAATCAACATGCTAAATGGTTAAAAGTGGCGGCAGGTTTACCATGGCGTAAAAAAATCGCTTCACTTAATTATTTACTGGCATCGCATGTATGGCGACAAGATCACAACGGTTTTACCCATCAAGATCCGGGTTTTATCGATCATGTTATTAATAAAAAAGCTGAAATTGTGCGCGTTTATTTACCGCCTGATGCTAACTGCTTGCTGTCGGTAATGGATCATTGTTTGCGAAGTCGTCATTACGTTAATGTAGTTATTGCAGGCAAGCATCCTGCGCCGCAATGGTTAGATATGGTGGCAGCTGTTAAACATTGCGAGGCAGGGATTGGCATTTGGCAATGGGCGGGTAATAGCGTAGATGCAACACCTGATGTGGTGATGGCTTGTTGTGGTGATGTGCCTACATTGGAAACGATGGCAGCCGTTATGATTTTACTCGAGCATTTTAGTAATCTTAGAATCCGGGTTGTTAACGTGGTTGATTTGATGCGTTTACAGCCTAATACCGAACATCCTCACGGGTTAATCGCAGAGGATTTTGACACTCTGTTTACTATTAATAAGCCGGTTATTTTTGCATTTCATGGCTACCCAACGCTTATTCATAGGCTTACGTACAAGCGTAATAATCATCATAATATTCATGTTCGCGGGTATAAAGAAGAAGGCACTATTACAACTGCTTTTGATATGACGGTATTAAACGAGATTGATCGTTTTCATTTAGTGTTAGACACACTGGAACGCCTGCCAAACTTGGGTACAAAAAGAGACGCACTAAAAAAACAGCTTGAAGAAAAGCTTGTTGAGCATAAAAAATATATTAATAAGCATGGGCAAGATCTCCCTGAAATTCGTAATTGGCAGTGGCAGGCGCATCAATGAATTTTGTAGCTCAATCCACGATTAGTAAATTTGAAAATCTCGGTACAATTACCGCTATACGCGGCAGCGTAATTGACGTGCGTTTTGACAAGAAGCTACCTGCGATTAATTCAATGCTTAGTGCTGGCGAAAATAAACAGTGTATTTTTGAAGTGCTAGAGCAGCGCAATGAGCATCATGTAAGAGCAATTGCGCTCACGCCTACACAAGGACTTGCGCGTGGCATGGAAGTTGTTGACAGTGGTGGACCGTTACTTACCCCTGTAGGTAAAGGAACCTTATCGAGAATGTTTGATGTGTTTGGTAACACGCTTGATGGCGGTGGTGAGCTTAAAGATGTTCAGTGGCGCTCTGTACATAATAAGCCAGTGCCATTAACCGAACGGTCAACCCAATCAGAGATTTTTGAAACCGGTATAAAAGTAATTGATGTGCTGGTGCCGTTAGAACGTGGTGGCAAAGCGGGATTGTTTGGCGGTGCAGGTGTTGGCAAAACAGTGTTATTGACTGAAATGATTCACAATATGGTGGGCAAGCACAAAGGTGTTAGCCTATTTTGTGGCATAGGTGAGCGCTGCCGTGAAGGCGAAGAGCTTTATCGCGAAATGAAAGACGCGGGCGTTTTGCCAAACATGGCGATGATTTTTGGGCAAATGAACGAGCCACCTGGGAGTCGTTTTAGGGTGGGGCATGCAGCTTTAACTATGGCTGAGTATTTTCGTGATGATGAGCAGCGAGATGTGCTGTTGCTAATCGACAATATATTTCGTTTTATTCAGGCAGGCTCTGAGGTATCGGGCTTAATGGGGCAAATGCCTTCAAGGCTTGGTTATCAGCCTACTATGGGCACTGAGCTTGCTGGGTTAGAAGAGCGAATTGCCAATACACAAAATGGTGCTATTACTTCTATTCAAGCGGTGTATGTACCTGCCGATGATTTTACCGATCCGGCCGCAGTTCATACATTTTCGCATTTATCGGCTTCTATTGTGCTCTCTCGTAAACGCGCAAGCGAAGGATTATTTCCGGCTATAGATCCCCTGCAATCTAATTCAAAAATGGCGAGCCCCGGGGTTGTGGGAGAGCGCCACTACTTACTTGCACAAAAGGTACGTAGCACCTTAGCGCAATACAATGAACTCAAAGATATTATTGCTATGTTAGGGCTTGAACAGTTATCAGTTGAGGACCGCAACATTGTTGGACGCGCAAGGCGTTTAGAGCGTTTTCTTACTCAGCCATTTTTTACAACAGAGCAATTTACTAGTTATAAAGGCAAACTTGTTAGCCTTGATGATGCGCTAGATGGGTGTGAACGCATTTTAAATGATGAATTTAAAAACGTGCCAGAGAGTGCACTTTATATGATAGGTGCCATAAGTGAGGTCAAAATAAAATCCACAGTAAATAATAATGAGGATACAAGCGGTGCCGCAAACTCAGATACACCTTAAATTATTGCTGCCATATGAGATATTTTTCGACAGGCATGATGTGACTCATGTTGTTGCCGAAACAAGCGAAGGATCGTACGGATTTTTACCCAATCGCCTTGACTGTGTTGCGCCACTAACCCCAGGTATTTTGACATTTAATTGCGAAAAAGACGGTGAGATATTTGTAGCCGTAGATGAGGGCGTATTAATTAAAACAGGAAACACTGTGCTGGTATCGGTGCGAAGTGCCATATTAGGTACTGATCTGGCAACACTTCGCAGCGCTGTAGATAAAGAGTTTTTGGTACTCAATGAACAAGCACAACAAGTAAGAACAGTGATGGCTAAATTAGAAAGTAGCTTTTTAAATCGTTTTCGACTTTAACCACTAAAAGCTATTTATTTATGACAAACAAAAAAGACGACCTAGGTTCAAAAGACTCACAAAGCAGTTCATCAACACTTGCAGAACAAGTAGAAATAAAAGCCCAGCGTAAGCTAAAAGCAAGGCTTAACTCTCATCAAAAAATATGGTTTGGTTTAGGAATGATGGGCCTTATTGGTTGGTCGGTTGCAGTGCCTACCATACTTGGTGCAAGTTTAGGTGTGTATATCGACTCGCATTATGCCACTGAGCGGTCATGGACATTGGCTTTATTGGTTGCGGGTTTGGCGCTTGGGTGCTTTAACGCGTGGCACTGGATGAGCAAAGAAGACAGCGCGATACATCAAGAGCAAAAGGATGACGAAGATGCATGAGCTAGTCGGCGTATTAATTATTGTTAGTGTAGGTCTAATGCTTGGTGCCTTATTTTTTGGTGGCCTGTGGTGGACGGTGCAAAAAAGTATGGTATCGACTCACCCAGCGCTATGGGTTGTGCTGAGTTTATTTATACGTATGGGAATTACTTTAAGTGGCTTTTATAGTGTGATGACGAGTGACTTATTATCAAGATCTTGGTTGCAATTACCACTGTGTTTATTTAGCTTTTTGATAGCCCGTTTTATTACCACTTATGTTACCCGTACTGCATCAACCTCTCATTTAGCAAAGGTGACACATCATGCACCTGAGTCCTGATACGGTTATTTATTGGCAAAATGGTTTTTTAAAACTCAATGCAACCATCGTTTTCACTTGGGTTTTAATGTTGGTTTTGGTGATTAGTTCGATATTGATAACCCGTAAGCTTTCAACCACGTTGAAGCGTTCTCGTTGGCAAAATTTTTTAGAAATTATAGTAACGGGGATCACACAACAAATTGAAGACGTAGGCTTGAATGACGCTAAAAAATACCTTGGTTTTTTAGGCACACTGTTTTTATTTTTAGTAACCGCGAGCATGTTCACCATTGCTCCGGGTTATGAGCCACCCACGGCGTCGTTATCGACTACAGCAGCACTGGCGCTCACTGTATTTATTGCAGTGCCTTTATTTGGTATCAGTGAACAAGGGCTTGGCAATTACTTAAAATCTTATATGGCTCCTACTTTTATTATGTTGCCATTTAATATTATTAGCGAATTATCACGGACACTTGCTCTGGCTGTGCGGTTATTTGGCAACATGATGAGCGGGGCAATGATCATTGGCATTTTGTTAACCATTACACCCTTTATATTCCCAATCGTAATGACGGCACTGGGTTTGCTTACAGGCTTAGTACAGGCTTATATTTTTACTATTTTAGCCGCCGTTTATATTGCTGCGGCTACGCGCTCAGTAAAACCAGCCAAACAACGAGTTAATTAATCACGTATTTCTACACATCATACTTGGAGAGAACATGGATAGCATGACAATGATAGCAATGGCATCAATCGTTATTTCAGGAATTACAATTAGTTTTGGTTGTTTAGGTCCATCGCTTGGCGAAGGTAAAGCAGTAGCAACGGCATTGAGTGCATTAGCACAGCAACCTGATGCATCAGCAACTATTACGCGCACGCTCTTTGTAGGGCTTGCGATGATTGAATCGACCGCAATATACTGTTTTGTCGTGTCGATGATTCTTATTTTTGCCAATCCGTTTTGGAACTACGCTATCGCACAAGCTGCAGGAAGTTAAACCATGCTAATTGATTGGTTTACAGTTGCAGCCCAAGTGGTTAATTTTTTAATTTTGGTGTGGTTACTAAAACGCTATTTATATAAACCAATTTTGCACGCTATTGATAAGCGAGAAGAGCGTATAGCCGCTGAGTTAGACGATGCTGAAACAAACCAAAATGAAGCACTGGCGGAGCGTGAAAAGTTTTTTCTGAAAAATGAAGAGTTTGAACAACAACGTACACAAAAGATGCAACAAGTAAGCGTGAATGCTAAGCAAGCAGAGCAAACACTTATGTTAGAGGCGCAAAAAAGAGTCCAAAGCTGGGGCACTAAATATCAACAAAATATAGTAAAAGAGACTGATAATTTAAAGGAGTCTTTAAGTCGAAAAGTTAAGCAAGAGGTATTTGCTATTAGTCGCAAAACCTTAACTGAACTGGCATCAACAACTTTAGAACAACAAATATGTGAGGTGTTTACAGCGCGCTTATATAAGCTTGATGATGACAAAAAAACCACTTTAGCGCAGGCGCTAAGTACAAATAGTGAATTTGTACCTGCCTTAATTCAAAGTGCGTTTGAGCTAACTGAATCTCAGCGTTTAGCACTTAAGAATGCTATTAATACTGTGTTTTCAAAAGATATTACCATTAAATTCACCACCGATGAGAGCCTTATTAGCGGGATTGAGTTATGTGTCAATGGACAAAAGCTGGTGTGGAGTATTGACGATTACTTACAATCAATCGAGCAGGAAGTTGATATGTTACTAAAACAAAAAACAGCTCAGCCTACAACTTCTCAACCTGTTGATAAGTGATGAGTGAGCTCAGCGAAAACACTCAAAATAAAAACACAAAAATACACAGTTTAAGAAACGCGTTTGGTGATGTGTTTAAGCACATTCAGCAAGGGCTAAAAACAGTTAACTCAAAATTGAACTTACATGAAGTTGGTATTATTACCAGTGTATCAACGGGTATTGCGAAGGTGTCGGGATTACCTGGCGTTGGCTTTGAGGAACTAATTATATTTCCCGGTAAGGTGCTTGGAATTGCGTTTAATATTGATGAAAAAGAAGTCGGTGTTGTGCTTTTAGGTGAATACGCCCACTTACAAGCTGGGGATGAAGTGCGCCGCAGTGGTCGTGTAATGGATGTAGCGGTTGGCAATGCGCTATTAGGGCGAGTGATAAACCCACTTGGCGAGGTACTAGACGGTGGAAGCGTTATACAAACCGAGCAGCGTTTACCTATAGAGCGTCCAGCTGCACCAATTATGGACCGCTCTCCTGTTACTACGCCTTTGCAAACCGGAGTTATTGTAATCGATGCGATGATTCCAATAGGGCGAGGACAACGAGAGCTTATTTTAGGTGACAGGCAAACAGGTAAAACAGCTATAGCCATAGACACGATTTTAAATCAGCGAGAACAAAATGTAATTTGTATTTATTGCGCTATTGGTCAGCGGGCATCAACGGTCGCTAAATCAATAGCAATATTACGCGCGCAAAATGCAATGGCTTATACGGTTATTGTTGCAACAGAGGGTAATGAGCCACCGGGCTTACAGTATATAGCGCCTTACGCTGCAACCAGTATTGCAGAATATTTTATGGAGCAAGGACGTGATGTACTTATTGTATATGACGATTTAACTAAGCACGCAAGAGCTTACCGCGAGTTGTCTTTGTTGTTACGACGACCGCCCGGACGAGAAGCATTTCCTGGGGATATTTTTTATATTCATTCACGATTACTAGAGCGTGCGACCCATTTAAATAAAGAACGTGGCGGTGGTTCCTTGACCGCACTCCCCATTATAGAGACCGAAGCTCAAAATATTTCAGCCTATATTCCAACTAATTTAATTTCGATTACCGACGGACAAATTTATTTATCACCCTCATTATTTGCTCTAGGTGTATTACCAGCCGTTGACGTTGGTAAGTCGGTTTCTCGTGTGGGCGGTAAAGCACAGCGTGCTGCGTTTCGTGCAGTTGCTGGCGATTTAAAGCTTGCATATGCTCAATTTGAAGAGCTAGAAACCTTTGCTCGTTTTGGTGCCCGACTTGATGATGATACACGGCGTATAATTGAACATGGACGGCGTATTCGAGCGAGCTTACATCAATCTGAATCATCACCTATGCCAGTGCCTGAGCAAATTATGCTATTACTCGCACTCAGTAATGGCTTTTTAGATTCGATTGAACTGCTAAAAATAAACGACGCAAAAAATATTCTTAAAAAAGCAGTTGCGCAGTTAGACGATACTTTGTGTGATAGATTTGATACCGCTAAAAGCTTAAGTGATGACGATCGACAAACAATTGTTGAGTTGGCTAAGCGCGCACTTGTTGATTTTGAGTCTGAAAACAAGGCAATAACAACATGAGCAATAGTGCCGCTAATTTACGCCATAAAATAGCCAGTGCAAGTGATTTACAAGGCGTTGTAAAAACGATGAAGGCACTTGCTGCCTCGAGTATTGGGCAATATGAAAAATCGATTAGCTCATTGACAGATTACTACCGGGCAGTTGAGTTAGGATTAAGTGCTAGTTTGCATGATGACATGTCATTTCAATTTTCACCACAACCCAAAAATTTAAATGAAAGCAGAGCGGGTGTGATCATATTCGGCTCAGATCAAGGGTTGGTAGGGCAATTTAATGAAAGTATTACCGACTTTACAATTAAAGCGCTAAGTAACGAGACCCAGCCACCTCTAATTTGGGTGGTAGGCGCACGTGCTGCATCTCGACTTACCGATGCCGGCTTTAATTTAGTAAAAGTATACACAGTGCCAGTGAGTGTTCACGATATAGATACCTTAGTTAGGCAAATTCAAATAGACAGTGAATCAAGCTTAGTTCTTAATCCTGGTTGCCGTGTATTGGTGTTTTATAATCAACCTAAACAAGGCGCGCTTTATGAATGTGTGTCTCAGCGATTACTCCCACTTGACGAGCAATGGCGAGATAATTTTAAAAATATTTTATGGCCAACTAAAGCTTTGCCAGAAGTACTCTGTAAGCACTCTACAACAATAAGGGCATTGATCCGCGAGTATATTTTTATTTCTCTTTATCGTGCATGTGCCGAGTCGTTGGTCAGCGAAAATAGCAGTCGTCTTGGCGCAATGCAACGCGCTGAAAAAAATATTGAAGAGCTACTTGATAAGCTTTCGAGTGAGTTTAATACTCTGCGTCAAAGTACCATTGACGAGGAGTTGAGTGATGTACTTGCAGGTTATGAATTACTAAATAAAATAGACTAGAGGCTGTTGATCTTAGAGGTTGAATTTGCAGCTGTATGTGTTGTTTTTTAATCAAAACATCGCCTATACAGTGCGGTTATTGACTCTTTGTTACTCGATTTTTACTTATTCTTACAAGAATGTAAGCCATCAGAGTAACGCAGAAGCCTCTACCGAGCCCGCTAGGTTACAAATCGCGCACGATTACCCCCCCGTAAATTGAATGAATTTTAATCATGAAATGTCAACAAAACTCACAAGGATAATTTACAAGAAATAAAGCTATAACCTGGTTGTAAGGGATCGTTAATTAATGATTAACTGTTGAAGTTGAGTGATCAAGAGTGGGTAGTGCTTTTTCTTTGAGGTATTTTATTATTGTTGTGAACTGGTATGACTGAGTGGATTCGAACTGCTGACCCTTGGACCGGGTGATCAAGAGTGGGTAGTGCTTTTTCTTTTGGTTTTTTATTACTTTGAATTGGTACGACTGAGTGGATTCGAACCACCGACCCTTGGACCGGGTGATCAAGAGTGGGTAGTGCTTTTTCTTAGGTTTTTTTTATTACTTTGAATTGGTACGACTGAGTGGATTCGAACTGCTGACCCTTGGACCGGGGATCAAGAGTGGGTAGTGTTTTTTCTTAGGTTTTTTTCATTACTTTTAAGTGGTACGACTGAGTGGATTCGAACTGCTGACCCTTGGACCGGGTGATCAAGAGTAGGTAGTGCTTTTTCTTAGGTTTTTTTTATTGCTTTGAATTGGTACGACTGAGTGGATTCGAACTGCTGACCCTTGGACCGGGTGATCAAGAGTGGGTAGTGCTTTTTCTTAGGTTTTTTTATTGCTTTGAATTGGTACGACTGAGTGGATTCGAACCACCGACCCCTACCATGTCAAGGTAGTGCTCTAACCAACTGAGCTACAGTCGTATTACTTTATTTAAGTAGGTGTTAATTGCTTAACAACGGCGGCTAATATATAGCGTGGCGGTTAGTGAATCAAGCAAGTTTGTTGTTTTTGAGTTTATTTGCCGTTTTTTTATTCATATTGGGCTTATTTCACACGTTTTATAAAATACTTGCCACCAAACCACATGTTTTTTAGCTGAGCTTTTTAGTAAGTTCAGTAAGTTACTTGCTGAGTCCGTTTTGACTAAGTTATTAATTTGAGGGCTTGAGATACTTTCGTTAAACCAAAGCTCATTATAAAGCGGTTGTAGTGCCTCTAGATAACCAGTTAACTGCGCTTGATAGGGCTGAATTTCTTTTAGGTAAAACTTTTGAAATACATTGCTTATGATTTTTGCGTTTTTATTATTTTTATCCTGAGGGCACAGCGTATTAAAGTTTAATGTTTTTACAAACTGCGTGGCGTTGTTATTTAACACTACCTGCTTGCGGACCGATTGAATGAGTACTTGGTTAAATTGAAATTTATTAAGCTGCTCGAGTGCACTAAAAATAGAATCACCATTAATTTCACTAAATTCTTTAGCCTTAATTTGTTGCTTAATGAGTACAAGTTGCTTTAGCGCAAGTACGGTATCACTAAAACCAGCAGGTTCAGTAGTAAGCTCGTTTGAAGTGAGTTGCCAGGTACGATTTAGCTCAGGCTCTTTAAATAACATGGTGTTAAAAAAGTGCATTAGGTGTGTTTCTTTGTAGTTTTTGGCTGCGAGTATTTTTGTGTAACTAGGACTATTTTTATCAAGCGTGTTTAAGCAAACCTGCGCACTTTTAATAAAGTTTATTTGATATTTTAATTGCCCAGCAGCGCTGGCGGTTTTTCCTAATTGGTTATTGTGCTCACTTATAAGCACGTTAAGCTTACATTGGCTAATGCCTGCAAGCTCAACAATGCTCAGTGTTAAGTCACTTTGTGCTATTGGGGTAGGCTGCAGTAAGGGGAGTTGCTTGAGTGGCGCAGGCTGTGTTGGGCTTGTATCAACTGTGCTACTTAAGCGTTCAATATAAGTAACGTTTATACTACTTTGTGGTTTGTTGCAGCCAGTAAGCGTTAAAAAATACATTACCAGCAAAGCAGCTGGTAATGTTTTAAGGCTGAGTTTATTAGTTTTGATTGAGTGAATCAATTTTAAGAAATTCATATTTTAGACGTTTTTTTACCGTTAGCATTAATAAAATAGCAGCGACACTAAGTCCCACTATTATCCCAGTCCAGAAACCGTGTGGCCCCATAGCTGGCACAATTATGTCTGTTCTTGCCAATACGTAACCTAAACAAAAGCCGATTAACCAATACGATATAAACGTAATATACGATATAGGCGTGGTGTATTTTAACCCACGGAGTATGCCATTTGCTGCAACTTGAAGTGCATCAGGTAATTGGTAAATACACGCTAAAATCATAATTGATGAAGCCAATGCCATAACAGCGGGGCTGTCGGTATACAGTTGGCTAATTAAATCACGACCGGCAAACGTAATAAGCGCTAAAAATAACGCCACAGCAATGGCTAAAATATAGCTGGTAGAAACCGCAACTTTTAATTGAGTCATGTTCTTTTGGCCGTATAAGTTACCTATACGAATGCTAATAGCGATTGATAGGCTCAGCGGCATCATAAACAGCAATGTAGTTACACTGGCTGCTATTTGATGCCCCGATATAGCTACTGCACCTAAATGCGCTATAAATAGCGGTATACACGCAAATAAAGTGACTTCAAAAAAGGTGGCGAGTGAAATTGGTATACCTAACTTAGTAATAATACCAATGGTAGTGAAATTAGGTTTTTCGAATGATGAAAGCAGGCCTTTAGCATCTACTTTTTTACTCATTTGGCAGTAAGTGACTTGTGCTATTGCCATTACAGTTAAAACAATTGCAGTGGCAATGCCACAGCCCGCGCCGCCATAAGCAGGAAAACCAAATAAGCCATTTATGAAAATATAATTTACCGGAATATTAACAGCTAAACCTAATAGGCTTATGTAAAACGCGGGCTTGGTCATTCCCATACCTTCGGTAACGTTTCTGTATACCGTAAAAATTAAAAATCCAAATACACCCCATTTCACAAAGTGAATGTAGTCAATGGCAAGGTTTGCAATTGCAGGCGTTGTATCGAGCTTAAAAATAATAGCATCTGCTAAATGGGCAATTCCAAAGCCTGTAAAGCTCAAAATAGCGGTTAAATAAAGCGCTTGTTGAAAATAGTGGCTAATGCCTTTGCGGTCATCACTGCCCGAAAACTGCGCAATAATACCAGTAAGCGCTAATAAAATACCTTGAAGGCCAAGTAATAAAGGGTTCCATATTCCTGTTGCAATAGACAGTGCAGCTAAGTCAGTAGGGCTAACTTGGCCTGCCATAATTGTGTCGACGACCGACATTAAAATAAGTGTAACTTGCGCTAAAAAAACAGGTAAAGCGAGGGAAAGTAAACGCTTGGCTTCCCAATTGCAAAAGGTCATAAAAACAGCTAGTTGATAAAATAGGGCGTAATTGTAATCTATTGGGGTTTAAATAAAAATCACAGTAGTGAATGATTTTATGAGTTGATACGTTAAACTAGCACTTTGTAATAATTTAAAGTGATTTTATGTTTACAGGAATAGTGCAAACGCAAGCTACGGTGGTCTCTAAGACTCAAACAGACGGTGTTTTACGCTTAGTTGTATCGGTGAGCGATGAGTACGTTAAGCATTTAGATTTAGGCGCAAGTATTGCTATTAATGGCTGTTGTTTAACAGTTGTGCAAGTTGAGCTAAGTAATCACGATGTGGTAGCGCAAGTGCATTTTGATGTGATTGACGAAACCCTAAAGTTAACTAATTTAGGGTTGCTTGAACTAGGTAGTTTAGTTAATTACGAACGCTCTGTTACGTTTGGTACTGAGCTAGGTGGGCATATAGTGTCTGGGCATATTCATTGTACGTCACAAATTTCTCAAATAGTGAAGCTTGAGAATAACTGCAAAATACAACTCAGCTTGCCAAAAGAGTGGCAAAAGTATGTGTTATATAAAGGGTTTGTTGCGATAAATGGCGCAAGCTTAACCGTGGGCGAAGTTGATGAACAAGGTTTTTGGTTACACCTAATTCCGGAAACGCTCGCCATTACAAACATTGGTGCAGCGCAAGTGGGTGACAAGTTTAATATTGAAGTTGATCAGCAAACTTACACTATTGTAAATACGGTAGAAAACTACTTACGCCATCAGGCTTAAGTTAAAATATTTGTTCGTCGTCACTGTCTACGTGTAGCTCTAATTTATTGTTAGCATGATCTATATGCATATTTAAATGAATTGGGTTACAGCAGGCAGTGCAATCTTCTATGTAGTCTTGATCGCCCATGCTTGCGTCTAAGTCTAAATGTATATGGTGTCCGCAATGTGGGCACGTTATTCGTTGTGATAAAAAATCTTTCATAATCACTCCAGTTATAAATAATTAAGTTAGATTCAACTTAATCGCTTACAGATGAACGCCTACTTACTCATTAAATATAGTGCTGAAATGCAGCTTATGACACTTATTTTATACCTTCAAATACCAGCTTTTCTATATGTTGTTTAGCTTCAGTAAGATAGTGACCGGCAAAGATGTTAGCGTGATTTAAAATAGGGTATAGCTGGTATATTAACTTACGTTTTTCGTAATTTTGAGAAAGCGGGTAGTGCTGGTTATAGGCGCTATAAAAGTCTTTTGGAAGTGGCGCAAATAGTTCGCTCATTGCAATATCCACTTCCCGATCACCATAATAACAAGCGGGGTTAAATACTGTTGGCTCTGCTTTTAAAAAGCCCATATTGCCACGCCAAAAATCGCCATGCAGTAATGAAGGCTCAACTTGATGACTATGCAGCTGTTCTTTAACGGCATTAATTAAGCGCTCGGGTTCAATAAAGTTAATGCCTTTTTCAGCGATTAACTGTAATTGCCACCCTATACGTTCTTCGGCGTAAAATACATCCCACTTTTTGTGCCAACGATTAGGTTGTATGGTAGTGGCTATATAGTTGTCTACATCAAAACCAAACATGGCTTGGTCGTGCTTTTGATGCATTTTAGCGAGGCTGCTTCCCATAGTTGCCCACGTGTTGTGGGGTTGTTTATCTAAAACAAGCCACTGTAAAACAATAAACGAAAACTCTATATTTGCACCGGTTGTAATACATTTAGGGACTTTAAAATTACTATTTTGCGCTAAAAGCTTTAAGCCAATAAATTCACTTTCTAAACGCTCGAGTTCGCTTTTTAATGCTATTTTAACGAAGAAGTTATGCGTACCATTGGTAATATGAAATAGTTTGTCGGTATTTGTACTTTGTAATTGGCGTTTATAGGTGTGTTTAAAGTCAAAATTAATGGCTTGGCTGATGTGCTCATTTACTGTTTTCCACATAACAATTGCTCGCCTTTTAAACAGATACTTAAACTATGGCAAAAAGGTATTAATTTAACAATCTAAACGTTGTAAAATTAATGACTATATTGCATAAAAATTACACTTACTGTAATGGAGTAAAAATGAACAAAAGTTTAATAACCAATTTGCTAGCGGGTTTATGTGTTGTTGTAGGTTTTATGTTTAACCAAGCAATTGTGTTATCAGTTGGTTTATTTGCACTTTCTGGCGCGGTAACTAATTTATTAGCGATTCATATGTTGTTTGAAAAGGTCCCGTTTTTATATGGCTCGGGTGTTATTGCGCTTAAGTTTGAAAGCTTTAAAGTAGCTATACGAAACCTAATATTAACGGAGTTTTTTTCAGAGCAAAAAATTAATAATTTACTCAATAAAGCGCAGCCCAATATCGATTTTGAGCCAATAATTAGTAATGTTGATTTAAACCCCGCATTCGACAATTTGTTAGAGGTAATAGAGCAATCTCAGTTTGGTAGCATGTTAGGTATGTTTGGCGGCACAGCGGCAATCGAGCCAATGCGTGAAAAGTTTATTGAAAAAATGCAATTGTCGCTTAGTGAGATTTCCCAAACTGACGACTTTAAAGTATTAGTAAGCCAAACACTCTCACAAGGTAATAGCGCAGAGAGCCTACATAAAACGGTGCTTAAACTAGTTGATGAGCGCTTAGATGAGCTTACCCCAAAAATGGTTAAAGAGATTATTCAAACCATGATCCGCGAGCACTTAGGCTGGCTTGTAGTGTGGGGTGGTGTGTTTGGTGGCTTGTTTGGTTTAATTGCGGCCGTGATTTAAATATAGCTACTGATACCAATTTTAAAAAAATCATTCTATCGCATTAAATAGCGCACTTACTGCGTTAAAAGTTGTTCGTGTACGAGTGCATGGATGCAGGAGGTAGAGCAATGCAGGGAGCAATTAGTGATAGCAACTACGCGTTATAATTTCGCCTTATTATTGCGCTACTTTATTAGCGCAATAATAGATTACTAATTTAATGTAATTGGTATGACTTATTTTTTCAGGCTGTTATTATCGCCCCCATAATTTAGTCGTGTTTTTTAGGAGCAACGGTGAGCAAAACGTTAGCCAGTTATTATCAGCAAGCATACGCTTGCGATCAGCAGCATTTTAACCAGTGTTTTTATTGTGGCTGTGAAGCGACAGAGCGCGACCATTGTCCGCCGCTGCATATGCTACAAAGCATTGTTGATTTAGGTGAAGAGGCTGACTTTATATCTATTGCGGCTTGTTATGAGTGCCATGCGCTTTTACATAACGAAAGGCTGATGACGATTGATGAGCGCTTTACTAAAATGAAAAAAAAGCTTGCCACTAAATATGCAAAACCACTGCGTGTTTATAACATGTGGGAAGAAAACGAACTAGGCGACATGAGCGATGAGTTTGCCCATAGTATTCAAGCGGGTATGAAATTAGGAAAAGAAGCCGCTGAGCGCTTAGCGTTTACTGGTTTTAGCTATGCCACAGAAGATGCCAAAGTAGCAGTACGTGAAAAAACAAAAGAGTTTGATGTAGAGGGCATGATATTTACCGACTTTAAAGAGGCGCTAAATTACTGCATTAATGATTTAAACGTACAAAAAAGTGACTTTTATAAAATTTTAGTTGAAGACTACCAAGGTGATTTTAATAAAGCATTGAGCCAGTATCGTCACCGTCATGACAAAGTAACTGCAGCTAAAGACGGTAATACAATTATTAAAGATTTTTCAAAGCTACATAAGCAAAACTCTGATTTTGTAACGCGTACGGTTAAGCACTTTATTAGTAAAGATCCCTCGCTTACAACCGAAGGTGCGCTTGAAAAGTTGTATAACAATTATATAAAGAAATAATTACAGATATTCATCTTAATTAACTGCGTTTTCACCTGTTTTTTTGGCTTTATTCCTTAGCTTTCGCTAAAGTAGCAAAAAAACAGGAGATCCAAACAACATGCAAAAATTTGCACCTTCTTTATTAGCAGTTGGCTTAGCTGCTGCACTTGTAGGTTGCCAAGAAAACGGCCCGCAAGACGATAAAATAACAATCAACAAAAATCCTTACCCAAGCACTTATCAGCCCGTTTCTACATCAAGCACACTTATTACAAATGCAACAGTACTTACAGGTACTGGTGAGCGTTTAGATGAGGCTGATGTATTACTTGTTGACGGCAAAGTACAACAAGTTGGTAAAGACTTAACTGCTACTGCTGATATTACAATTGATGCACAAGGCAAATGGGTAACACCGGGTATTATTGACGTACATTCACATTTAGGTGCATACCCAAGCCCTTCGGTTGAGTCGCATCAAGATGGTAACGAAATGACCAGCCCTAACACTGCAGAAGTGTGGGTTGAGCATTCTGTTTGGCCACAAGATCCAGGCTTTAATCGTGCACGCGAAGGCGGCATTACTTCTCTACAAATTTTACCAGGCTCAGCTAACTTATTTGGTGGACGCGGCGTTACGCTTAAAAACGTCCCTGCACACACTATGCAAGGTATGAAATTTCCAGAGGCGCCGTATGGTTTAAAAATGGCGTGTGGTGAAAACCCTAAACGTGTTTATGGTCGTCAAGGTGTATTGCCTTCAACTCGTATGGGTAATATGGCTGGTTATCGTATGGCGTGGGCTGAAGCCGCTGAATACAAACGTGCATGGGATAAGTACGATGCCGATTATGAAGCAGGTTTAAACCCAGAAGCACCAGTACGTGATATTAAACACGATACGCTTCGTGGTGTGCTTGAGGGCGAAGTACGTATTCATAATCATTGTTATAAAGCTGAAGAAATGGCAATGATGATTGACCTGTCAAAAGAATTCAATTACGACGCGGGTACATTCCATCACGGTGTAGAAGCATATAAAATTGCTGACCTACTTGCTGAGAATGGCTCGTGTGCTGCACTTTGGCCAGACTGGTGGGGTTTTAAAATGGAAGCCTACGACATGGTTCAAGAAAACGTAGCTATTGTTGATGCGGTTAAAAATTCATGTGCAGTTGTTCACTCAGATTCAGATACTACTATTCAGCGCTTAAACCAAGAAGCTGGCAAGGTTATGTACCGTGCTAACGAAAACGGTTTTGATATTTCTGAGCAACACGCTATTAAATGGATCACGGCTAACGCTGCTAAATCGCTAGGTATTGATGACAAAACAGGTTCACTAGAAGCAGGTAAGCAGGGCGATGTTGTTATTTGGAATCAAAGCCCATTTAGTGTTTATGCTAAAGCTGAACAAGTGTTTGTTGATGGTGCAAAAGTTTACGATAGAAACGACAGCGCGTATCAAGCAACAAGTGATTTTATGTTAGGTCAACAATAAGGAGCACCCAGAATGAAAAATTTATCACGTTCGTTTTCGCTTTCTCTGGTTGCTGCAGGATTATTAGCATCTGGTGCTGTAAGCGCACAATCGCTAGCAATTATTAATGCAACATTGCATACGTCATCTGATCAAGGTGTATTAGAAGCAGCAAGTATTGTAATGACAGATGGTAAAATCACAGCGATTAACCCAACTGAAATTAAAGTAGATCAAATTATTGATGCAAAGGGCCAAATTGTAACCCCTGGCTTTATTGCAAGTATTAATCAACTTGGTTTAGTTGAAGTAAGTGCAGTTGCAGGCTCTCGCGATGCAGGCGAGGAAAAAGCCAGTATTGATTTTGACGTAAGTCTTGCTTACAACGCGCATTCGAGCTTAATTCCTTACGCTCGTAAAGGCGGTGTAACACGCGATGTCATTACCCCTCATGGCGGCGATAGCATTTTTTCAGGCCTTGCGAGTGTTGTTGATTTAAGTGGTAGTTTTGACAGCGACATGCAAAAACAAGCGGCTTTAATTGTTTACTTAGGTGAGCGCAGTAAAGGCTCTCGTGCTTTTACTTTGCAAACACTGATTAATAAACTTGATGAGCACAAAACGAAAGCCGGTAAAAAAGCTAAAAAAGATGACGACAAGCCAAGTACTGAAGACAAAGTAATGGCAAAAGTACTCAGTGGCGAAATGCCATTAGTGGTTGGCGTATCACGTGCGGCGGATATTATTGAGCTTATTAAAGTAAAAGAGCAATTTGGTATTAACTTAGTACTTAACGGCGCACAAGATGCTGTTGTAGTTAAAGAGCGCGTTGCTAAAGCAAATATCCCAGTGATTATTAGTGCAATGGACAGCTTACCAGCAAGTTTTGATTCGCTTCATGCGAGTTTAGATAATGCAGGTGTGCTAGAAAAAGCAGGCGTTAAAGTATTATTAACGGTAGGTGGTGATGCAAGTCACAACATTTATCAGCTGCGTTTTGATGCTGGTAATGCAGTATCGTATGGTATGAGCCAAGAAGGTGCGTTAAAAGCGGTTACATCAAACGTTGCTGATGTATTTGGCATTAATGCAGGTAGCCTTGAAGTAGGTAAAGCTGCTGATGTAGTAATGTGGAGTAATGACCCGTTTGAACTAAGCAGCCACGTGAACAAAATGTTTATTAATGGGGTTGAGGTTTCTACACAATCTCGTCAAGATAAACTGCGTGACCGTTATACGACTGATTCAAAAATGCCACGTGCATATACCAACCCGCAATAATACTTAATCAATTTGAGGGATTAAATCTGACGCTAACTGCGTTAAAAATTTCTGATATAGAGCAACTAAATCACGAAATTTTTGCCTTGTTATCGACAAGATTTTCTTGCCTCAAAATTGATCACTTAATTAAGCGAATTGGTATGATACAAAGTAATCAGAGTTTAAATAACTTAAATAACTTAAATAACTTAAATAACTTAAATAGTTTTGGTTAATCAAAAAAGGTCGCTATCTAATGATAACGACCTTTTTTATTGGCGAAAAAAAGCCGCTTACTTTTACAAGTAAGCGGCTTTTAAATTTAAACCAATATTTATACTAATTTAGCAAGAATATCGTTAAATGTAGTGCTTGGACGCATCGCTTTAAAGGCTGCATCATCGTTAGGCTGGAAGTAACCGCCTAAATCAACTGCAGGGCCTTGCGCATCGTTAAGTTCACTTACGATTTGTTCTTTATTAGACTCAAGGTCGCTAGCAATTTGAGTAAACTGTGCTTTAAGTTCACTGTCATCATTTTGCTTAGCAAGTTCTTGTGCCCAGAATAAAGATAGGAAGAAATGAGAACCACGGTTATCAATTTCTTTCACTTTACGTGAAGGAGACTTGTTTTCTGCTAAGAAAGTACCAGTCGCTTTATCTAGTGTATCAGCAAGAACTTGTGCCTTGTTGTTACCCGTAGTTACGCTTAGGTGCTCAAGCGATGCAGCAAGTGCTAAAAATTCACCTAAAGAATCCCAACGTAAGTGGTTTTCTTTTTCGAATTGTTGAACATGCTTAGGTGCAGAACCACCCGCGCCAGTTTCAAATAATCCACCACCGTTCATAAGTGGAACAATTGAAAGCATTTTAGCGCTCGTACCTAGCTCTAAAATTGGGAATAAATCTGTAAGGTAATCACGTAAAACGTTACCTGTTACAGAAATAGTGTCTTTACCTTCTTTAATTCGCGCTAGTGAGAACAATATTGCTTCAAGCGGTGCTAAAATTTGAATATCTAGGCCAGCTGTATCGTGATCTGGTAGGTATTTATTTACTTTTTTGATTAGCTCTGCATCATGTGCACGGTTTTCGTCTAACCAGAAAATAGCTGGAACGCCTGTTGCGCGTGCACGATTTACTGCAAGCTTAACCCAATCTTGGATTGGTGCGTCTTTAACCTGACACATGCGCCAAATATCGCCTTGCTCAACACTGTGCTCAAGTAATGTATTACCATTTGCATCAACAACACGGATAGAACCGTCAGCTTTAGCTTCAAACGTTTTATCGTGTGAACCGTATTCTTCAGCTTTTTGAGCCATAAGGCCAACGTTAGGTACGCTACCCATAGTTGTTGGATCAAACGCGCCATTTACTTTACAAAAATCAATAGTTGCTTGGTAAATACCCGAGTAACAACGATCTGGAATTACAAAGCTAGTGTCTTGTAATTTACCATCGTTATTCCACATTTGACCGCTTGAACGGATTGCAGCAGGCATAGAAGCATCGATGATCACGTCACTTGGTACGTGTAGGTTTGTAATACCACGGTCAGAATCAACCATAGCAATAGCAGGGCGGCTAGCGTAAACAGCTTGAATGTCCGCTTCAATTTCTTCGCGCTTAGCATCGTCTAATGTTTGAATTTTAGAATATACATCGCCTAAACCATTATTTACATCAACACCTAGCTCTTCAAAAAGCTCACCGTGTTTAGCAAATACATCTTTGTAGAATACTTTTACAGCGTGACCAAAGATAATTGGATCAGATACTTTCATCATTGTCGCTTTCATGTGAAGCGAGAATAAAACACCTTTTTCTTTAGCAGCGTCAATTTCAGCAGCTAAGAAAGCTTGAAGCTTAGAAGCGCTGATGCTTGATGCATCAATAACTTCGCCAGCTAAAAGAGGCGTGCTTTGTTTAAGTACAGAAACGTCGCCGTTAGTTGCAACATGTTCAATACGTACATCAGTGGCTGTATCAACAGTTACTGACTTTTCTGAACCAAAGAAGTCGCCTTCGCTCATGCTTGCAACATAAGACTCTGAATCTTTGCTCCACGCACCCATTGAATGCGGGTTGTTACGTGCATATTCTTTTACAGAACCTGGTGCGCGACGATCAGAGTTACCTTCACGTAGTACTGGGTTTACTGCACTGCCTTTGATTTTGTCGTAAGCAGCTTGAATTGCTTTTTCTTCATCATTTTTAGGTTCAACAGGGTATTCTGGAAGAGCGTAACCTTTTGCTTGAAGCTCTTTAATTACAGCGCGAAGCTGTGGTACAGATGCACTGATGTTTGGTAATTTGATGATGTTTGCTTCTGGTGTTTTAGCAAGCTCGCCAAGTTCAGCAAGTGCATCACCAATGCGTTGTTCTTGTGTTAAATAATCAGGGAAGCTAGCAATTACACGACCTGCTAATGAGATATCGCGAGTTTCAACTTCAACACCGGCCGCATTTGTATATGCTTGGATGATCGGTAGCAACGAGTAAGTTGCTAGTGCCGGAGCTTCGTCCGTTTTTGTATAGATAATTTTTGATGTCATCATCATTCCTAGATAGTAGACCGAAAAGGTCTTATTCAACAATGCAAAGAAAATCATTACTAATGAGTGAGTACATATTATTAAACATGTTAATGAATACATACGCTCGTAATGAATAGTTTGTTAGGTGTTGGTACTCAGCGTTGCTCTTTTATAAAAGCAGAATAGTCACACCTGACGAACTGGAATTGTATTTATAGCTAAAAAATTAACAAAAATAAATCAGCCTTTAGCCTAGTACATATAAAAGAGGCGACAAGTTGGATTAGTTGCTGCGTTAATACGCAATTTTTAGCACCAAGAGTGTAACAAGCTTAAATAAAAAGGGCTAGAGGTTGAGCATGCCCAATAAGCAGTTAAACAATCAACTCTTAGAACATTGGGGTATATAAAATAAATTCAAGGAAAAGGGTTGAATTTGAATGAAAAGAGGCAATAAATAGGGGAGAAGAGATAAGTTAGTATGCTTAAGGAATTAAGCGAGGATCTTAAAAGGTCACTCGCTTTAGTCGAACAAAACAATAGTCACTCAATAATGTCACCATCTGGGGCAATATTTTTAGCGTGTAGACCTTTAGGTCCTTGTTCTAATTCGAATGTTACATCTTGACCAGCTTTAAGCGTTTTATAACCGTCCATTACAATTGTTGAGTAATGAGCGAAAATATCATTCTCGCAGCCGTCTTCTACGATGAAACCAAAACCTTTAGCGTTGTTGAACCATTTAACTTTACCGCAAGCCATACTTCTACATCCTTCAATAAGTTGACTAATTTAGTTATTCTAAATTGTATTATTTGCTAGACTGACTAAGGTTTAATCAATCTACGTTTGACTGTAGTTTATTTAGCCAACCAGTCAAGTGTTTTGAGTTATTTTTTTAACATTTTATTTATTTTTTATTCAAGTTTGCTTGAGTTACAAAGACAAGACTATATTTAATTATGAGTGGTATGAAAGATTCAGGTGTTATCGATACAGTTCGCGACAGCGAAAAGCAAAAGCTACAGCCGCCGCGAAAATATAAAGTTGTTTTAAATAACGACGACTACACGCCGATGGACTTTGTAATAGAAGTTTTAACGACGTTTTTTAATATGGATAGCGATAGAGCAACCGACGTGATGCTTCAGGTTCATGAAAAAGGTAAGGGTATATGTGGTGTTTACAGCGCTGACGTAGCCCACACCAAAGCTGAACAAGTTAACCGCTACGCGCGTGATAACGAGCATCCACTGCTTTGTAGTTGTGAGCAGGAATAAATACCAATTAGGGTGATCAAACATCCGATTGTTGTGGTATAAATTATTATCTCAGTAAGGGGTTGCCAATGCTAAACAAAGACTTAGAACTCACATTAAATGCCGCGTTTCGTGAAGCGCGCACTCGCCGTCATGAGTTTATGACCGTAGAGCACCTTTTACTTGCGCTGTTAGATAATCCTTCTGCAGGAGAAGCCCTAAACGCGTGTGGTGTTAATATTTCTGGTTTAAAAACCGAATTATTAGAATTTATTGACGAAACAACACCCGTCATTCCAGATTTAGAAGAAGAGCGTGAAACTCAGCCAACACTTGGCTTTCAACGTGTATTACAACGCGCTGTGTTCCATGTGCAATCGTCAGGTAAAAATGAAGTCACTGGCGTGAATGTGCTAGTTGCTATTTTTTCTGAGCAAGAAAGCCAAGCTGTATATTTACTTAAAAAGCATGATGTATCGCGTTTAGACATCGTTAACTTTATTTCGCATGGTATTTCTAAAGCAGATGATGAATTAGGCAACGACAGCGACGATATTCATGATGAAGTGCAAGAAGTTCAAAATGAAGAAGCAAGCAAGCTAGACAGCTTTACAACTAACTTAAACGTTCAAGCTCGTGAAGGTAACATTGATCCACTGATCGGACGCGACAGCGAAGTAGAGCGCACGGTACAAGTATTGTGTCGTCGTAAAAAGAATAACCCATTACTTGTTGGTGAAGCGGGCGTTGGTAAAACAGCAATTGCTGAAGGCTTAGCGTATCGCATTGTTAATAAGCAAGTACCAGAAGTAATTGCAGATGCTGTTGTGTACTCGCTAGATATGGGTGCATTGCTTGCGGGTACTAAATACCGTGGCGACTTTGAAAAGCGCTTTAAAAGCTTACTAAAAGAGCTGCAAGCTGAGCCAGGCTCTATTTTATTTATTGATGAAATACATACCATAATCGGTGCCGGCGCGGCGTCTGGTGGTGTTATGGACGCATCAAACTTGCTTAAACCACTCCTTTCAAGTGGTAAGCTACGTTGTATGGGTTCAACAACTTACAACGAGTATAAAAATATTTTTGAGAAAGACCGTGCATTAGTACGTCGCTTTCAAAAAATTGATGTACTTGAGCCAAGTGTTGCCGATACCACTAAAATATTAAACGGCTTAAAAGAGCGTTACGAAGAGCATCATGGCATTCGTTACACTCAAAAAGCATTAAAAGCAGCTGCAGAACTCAGTGCTAAATACATTAATGAGCGCCACTTGCCAGATAAAGCCATTGATGTAATTGATGAAGCCGGTGCAAGTCAGCGCCTGCAACCTAGCTCTAAACGTAAAAAAACCATTGGCGTAGCAGATATAGAATTAATTATATCTAAAATGGCACGTATCCCAGCGCAAAGCGTCTCGTCGACAGATAAAGAAACGCTTAAAAACTTAGACCGTAACCTTAAAATGCTCGTGTTTGGGCAGGATCAATCTATTGACGCACTTACATCAGCTATTCGTTTATCTCGCTCTGGTTTATCGAGCGAAGAAAAGCCAGTAGGTTCGTTCTTGTTTGCAGGGCCTACCGGTGTGGGTAAAACAGAAGTAACTAAGCAACTTGCTAAATGTATGGGTGTTGAGTTTATTCGTTTTGATATGTCGGAATATGTAGAACGCCATGCAATAAGTCGATTAATTGGTGCTCCACCAGGGTATGTTGGTTTTGAGCAAGGTGGTTTATTAACAGAAGCGGTTATTAAAAACCCACATGCTGTTGTACTTTTAGATGAGATTGAAAAAGCGCATCCAGACATTTACAACATTTTGCTACAGGTTATGGATCACGGTACGTTGACCGATAATAATGGCCGTAAAGCTGACTTTAGAAATGTAGTGGTTGTAATGACTACCAATGCGGGCGTTCAAGAAACTACGCGTAAGTCGATTGGTTTTACAGAGCAAGATCATACGCACGATGCAATGGGTGCAATTAATAAAGTATTTTCACCCGAATTTAGAAACCGTTTAGATAACATCATTTGGTTTAATCACCTTGAACGTGAAGTTATTCTACTGGTGGTTGATAAATTTATTGTGGAACTGCAAGCGCAGCTCGATAAAAAATCGGTTAATCTTGAACTGACGTCTAAAGCGCGTGAATGGCTTGCTGACAAAGGTTACGACAAAGCGATGGGCGCACGTCCAATGGCACGTGTTATTCAAGAAGAGCTTAAAAAGCAATTAGCTAACGAAATACTGTTTGGTGAACTTGTTGATGGCGGTACGGTTAAAGTATCAGTTAAAGACAAGAAGATTCGCTTTGATTACGAGAGTAATTTAACACCAGCGTAAAACGTTAATTAAATAATCTAGTTAAATAAAATGGCCCGCTACATAATAGCGGGCCATTTTTTTGCCCTTTTTATAGGCAACAAAAAACCCAGCAAAAACTGGGCTTTTTGTTTATTAAATGTAATTGCTAGTCAATGTCTATCAATTACATTTAATAAACGCTTAAAGCTAGTAAAACACTAGCCAAAAACTAAATCTCGTTTACGCACTTACTTAGCGAGCACGGAATACGATACGACCCTTTGATAAATCGTAAGGAGTCATTTCTACCGTTACTTTATCGCCGGTTAAAATACGGATATAGTTTTTGCGCATTTTGCCTGAAATATGAGCCACAACTACGTGACCATTTTCTAGCTCAACTCGGAACATTGTATTTGGTAAAGTATCAAGGACTGTCCCTTGCATTTCGATTACGTCTTCTTTCGCCATGTTTAGCGTAACACCTCTTTAATAGTTAAACGCTGCAGATTTTGCCCAAAATACTCCAATAAGTAAAGGCGCAGGGGCTATATTTGCAAATTAAATAGCCACCCACTCATCATTGAGCTGTTTTTGAGCAGGTAAAAACTGAGTTTTGTACTTCATTTTGTCGCATTCATCAATTTGATAGCCTAAGTACACGTATTGCTTATTTTGCTCTTTTGCAAACTTTAGCTGCTCTAATATCATCACAGAGCCTAAACTATAGTGTTCAAAGTCGGGGTCAAAAAAGGTATAAATTGCAGAAATAGCGCTATTCATACAATCAGTTACGGCAACCGCGACTAAAGTATCTTGGTGCCATAGTTCAATAAATGTGATCTTGAGCCAACTACAAAGCAAAAAACTTTGAAACTGTTCTTTTTCAGGAGGATACATACTTCCATCCTGATGACGCATCGTTATGTACTTGCTATAAAGTGGATAGTATTCAGGTCGCTCTTGCGTTGAATATTTTACCTCAAACTGTGTTTTTGCTTTGTTTAGTTTACGTTTTTGCGATTTTGAGGGCATAAAGTCTTGTGCTAATACACGTACAGAACTACATGCGCTGCATATTGGGCAGTGCGGACGGTATATTTGGTTACCACTGCGACGAAATCCCAAGCCTAATAATGACTCAAATTTATCGGTGCTGTAGCAACTGGGATCAAGAATAACTAAAAGTTGCTCTTGTCTGTTGGGTAAATAACTACAGTCAAACTCTTGGGTTAAACCAACACGTGCAGGAAGTTGCTCATTCATAGATTGCGTCAAGTTCTTGTGGCTCCCACATAATAGGGTTAACAGTATAGTTATGTGCAGCTTTTAGTTTAGTCAAAAATGTGGAACGGGGGATTACTTTTGCACCTAGGGTCATTAAATAAGGGTTTTCTAACTGGCAGTCAATAAAATGTGCATTATGCCGTTTAAGCCAATTTACCAGTGCCCACATAGCAAGCTTAGAGCAATTGGTTTGATGATGAAACATCGACTCGCCACAAAAAACACCATTTTGCATAATGCCGTATAAGCCACCTGCAAGCTCTCCGTTACTCCACACCTCTAAACTATGTGCAATGCCAGCATTGTGTGCATTAACGTAAGCGTCGAGCATGTCAGAGGTGATCCAGGTGCCATCGGTATCAAGGCGTTGATCGCGACAGGCTTCTATCACCTCTTCAAAGGCATTATTAATGGTTACTCTTACAGGGTGCTTTTTTAAATGTTTACGCAGGCTCTTACTTATATGAAAATCATTAAGCTCAAAAATGCCTCGCTCGCTGGGAGACCACCACATAATAGGCTCATCTTCACTAAACCAAGGGAATACTCCGCTTTTGTAGGCATTACTTAGGCGAGGTAAACTCAAATCTCCGCCAATTGCTAACAAGCCATCAGGGGATTCTAATGCGTATTCCGGATTGGGGAATGCTATATCGTTTTTGCTTAATTGGTATAGCTGATTTCTCATACAGTACTTATTTTATAATTGATCGTAAAAGTGTAACTATATTTTAGGCATAAAAAAAGGGCTGAATAATCAGCCCTATAATAATTTATTTAATTGCTTATAAATTATCTAAAAAACGTTCAGCATCAAGGGCAGCCATACAGCCTGTACCCGCAGATGTGATTGCTTGACGGTAAATGTGGTCAGACACATCACCTGCAGCAAAAACGCCTTCTACGCTTGTTTGAGTTGCGTTGCCGTGAAGACCAGACTCTACAACTAAGTAGCCATCTTTCATTTCTAGTTGGCCAACAAACATATCAGTATTTGGCTTGTGGCCAATGGCAATAAATACGCCAGCTAAATCTAGCTCTTCAGTTGCATCAGAGTGTGCATCTTTAATACGAACGCCGGTTACGCCCATTTGGTCGCCTAATACTTCGTCAAGCGTGCGGTTGTAATGCATTACAACGTTACCGTTTGCTGCTTTTTCAGCAAGGCGTTCAGCAAGTATTTTTTCACTGCGGAAACTATCACGACGATGAATAACATGTACTTCGTCAGCAATGTTAGATAAGTAAAGCGCTTCTTCAACCGCTGTATTACCACCACCAACAACCGCCACTTTTTGACCTTTATAGAAAAAGCCGTCACACGTAGCACATGCCGAAACACCACGGCCTTGGAAATTAGTTTCAGACTCTAGGCCCAAGTATTTAGCAGAAGCACCCGTTGCAATGATTAATGCATCACATGTGTAAGTACCTTGGTCGCCAGTTAGTGTGAAAGGGCGCTTAGATACATCTACTTTATTGATGTGATCGAATATGATTTCAGTTTCAAAGCGCTCAGCGTGCTCTTTCATACGATCCATTAACGCAGGACCTGTTAAACCGTGTGCATCACCAGGCCAGTTTTCAACTTCAGTTGTGGTTGTTAATTGGCCACCTTGTTGAATGCCTGTAATTAAAACAGGGTTTAAATTTGCACGTGCTGCATATACTGCGGCAGTATAACCAGCTGGGCCAGAGCCTAAAATTAGTAGCTTACAATGTTTTGCTTCAGTCATTATTTTTTCCTAAACGTTTAATACGGTCTTTAATGCGCTCGATTCTAAGAAAAACAAGGCAGATGTAAACAAAATCCGCGATTATTTTTTTTATCAAATCGAAAAGCTGTGCAGTATTGTGTACTAGAGTTATGTGCTTTTACAGTTAAAATGCCTAAGTAGCTCAATAAATAGACTAACAGGCAACAAAACAGCGTTATTTCATGACCCCTTTGATTTTTTTTGTTATGTTTTACCTAATTTTATTTGTCACTGATAGATTATGTGACCTAAGCAAATAGGCAACTATGTTATTTTGGCAGGAAAAACCCGCATTCGGGTTGACTTCAAAAGACGTTAACGTCTTAACCAATGCGCAAGATTACCGAACGCAATTGCTACGCTTGATAGCGAACGCAAAAAAACGAATTTATATTACTGCGTTGTATTTACAAGATGACGAAGCAGGTCGCGAAATTTTAGAAGCGCTGCATCGTGTGTCATTGGCAAACCCGGCACTTGAGGTAAAAGTGCTGGTGGATTTTCATCGTGCGCAACGTGGATTAATTGGCGCTGATAAATCAGACGGTAACGCAAGTTTATACTGTGACGATTTAGAAAAGTTTAAATCGAACGTACAAGTTTATGGCGTACCTGTAAAAGCTAAAGAATTATTTGGCGTATTGCATTTAAAAGGTTTTGTAATTGACGACACCTTACTTTACAGCGGCGCAAGCTTAAATAACGTGTACTTGCAATACAACGAGCGCTACAGGCTCGATCGTTACTTTTTGATAACGCAGAGCGAACTGTGTGACTCAGTAGTTGATTTTATTGAGACAAAGCTACTTTCATCAGTCGCTGTGCCACGTATAGACACGCGACCGCTTAAGCGTTTGCACGACTTTAAGCTTGATCAAAAGCAATTAATGCGTGATTTAAAAGTCGCAAGTTATAACGCAGCAGAGCAGCTAAATACGCAAGCATTAGGTATTCGCTTGTTTTTAGGACTCGGGCGTCGCAATAACGAGTTAAATCGTTTAATAAAAGCGTTATTTGATACAACAGAGCAAGAGCTTGTGTTGTATACGCCATACTTCAATTTTCCGGCACCGCTTATGCGATCGCTGCGCCGATTATTAAAGCAAGGCAAGCAAGTGACTATTGTTGTAGGCGATAAAACAGCAAATGACTTTTATTTACCGCCAAGCGAGCCGTTTAGTAAAATAGGGGCATTACCTTATTTATACGAAACTATTTTGCATAAATTTGTAAAAACGCAAAAGCGCCATATCGATAACGGTAATTTAAATGTGTATCTGTGGAAAGATGAAAGCAATTCGTTTCATTTAAAAGGTATTTGTTCAGATAGAACAAAACATTTACTGAGCGGGCATAACTTAAATCCGCGTGCATGGGGTCTTGATATCGAAAACGGTATTTTAATAGAAGATCCAGAGCAAACAATTATGGATGCTATTGATAACGAAAAGCAGGAAATTTTACAACACTGCCGACGTTTAACAGGCCCAGATGATTTAGAAACGATGGATGATTACCCACAGCCAGTTAAAAAACTACTTGGCCAAGCTAAGCGCGTAAAAGTAGATTTTATAATTAAGCGTTTTATCTAAACCAGTTTATCTAAATAAGCTTATATAAATCTGAAATTTAAATACAAAAAAAGCAGCTAATTAGCTGCTTTTTTTATGGGTTGTAGTTAGGTAGCTACATTATTTAATACCAACCTAACCACAAAACGCTAAATTATGCGTTTTCTACCGCTGTGCGTGGGTCAACATATTCCATGTTGAACGCTTCTGCTACTTCTTTGTAAGTTACTTGGCCTTTAATTACGTTTAAGCCTTTTAAGAAGTGAGCGTCATCTAGTAACGCCTTTTTATAACCTTTGTTTGCAAGGTTAATGATGAAAGGCAACGTTGCATTGTTAAGTGCAAACGTAGATGTGCGTGGAACAGCACCTGGCATGTTAGCAACACAGTAGTGAACAACTTCATCAACGATGAAAGTAGGATCAGCATGCGTCGTTGCTTTAGAAGTAGCAATACAGCCACCTTGGTCGATTGCAACGTCAACAATTGCAGAACCAGGTTTCATTGCTTTAATGTGCTCAGCAGTTACTAGTTTAGGTGCAGCTGCACCTGGGATTAGTACGCCACCAATTACTAAATCAGCTTCTAGTACGTGTTTTTCTAGAGCATCAGCAGTTGAGTAAATAGCTTTAACTTTATTACCAAATTGCGCGTCTAGTGCACGTAATACGTCGATGTTACGGTCAAGAACGACAACTTCAGCACCAAGACCAACAGCCATTTGGGCTGCACTACGACCAACCATGCCGCCGCCAATGATAACAACTTTAGCTGCTTCAACGCCTGGTACGCCACCTAGTAGCATGCCACGACCGTGGTTAGATTTTTCTAGCGCTTGTGCACCAGCTTGAATAGACATACGACCAGCAACTTCGCTCATAGGAGCAAGAAGCGGTAAACCACCGCGAGAGTCAGTTACAGTTTCGTATGCAATACAAATAGCTTTGCTTTTTACAAGGTCTTCAGTTTGTGGAAGATCAGGTGCAAGGTGTAAGTAAGTGAAAAGAATTTGGTCTTCACGTAGCATTGCACGTTCAACAGCTTGTGGCTCTTTTACTTTTACAATCATGTCTGCTTTAGCGAAAACGTCAGCAGCAGTTGCTAAAATTTCAGCACCCGCTAGCGTGTAATCTTCGTTAGTAAAACCAATACCCATGCCTGCATCAGTTTCTACAATCACTTGATGACCGTGGTTTACTAATTCACGAACACTCGCAGGAACCATACCTACACGGTATTCATGGTTTTTAATTTCTTTAGGAACACCAATAATCATATCATTTGCCTTATTAAGAACGGATTAACATTTTTCACTATTATATTCATCATAAGCCCGTGTGTCTCACCTTTTTTAAAGTCAAATCTAGTGTTATCATCTATATAACAAAAATAAACAGCATAAAAAACTAGTTGGCACTATGCATCAGTTATTAGATAGAATTGACCGTAAAATTTTAATGGAATTACAGCACGATGGACGCCTTTCAAATGTTGAACTGGCCAGACGAGTTGGCCTAAGCGCCACGCCCTGTCTGGAGCGAGTGAAAAAGCTAGAACGAGAAGGCTACATACTTGGCTATAAAGCAGTGGTCGATCCAGCTAAGCTTGGGCAAGGTTTATCGGTGTATGTAGAAGTAACAATTACTAAAACATCTCCCGACGTATTTGATGAGTTTAGTGCGGCCGTTAAAAAGCACGAAGAAATTATCGAATGTCATTTAGTATCGGGTAATTTTGATTTTTTACTTAAAACGCGCGTAAATGATATGTCAGAATACCGTGGTGTATTAGGTGACATATTATTAAAATTGCCTAACGTTAGTGAAAGCCGAACTTATGTAGTAATGGAAGAAGTAAAAGGTGAAGAAGGCGTAATTATTCGTCCTTATATTACTTAAGGTTATTTATATTAGCTGCGTCATTTGCTTATATAAGCTCAAATTATAAAAACTTGTTCATAATCAGGCCATCAAGGTTAAGATAAAGTGCAACAAATTGCATTTCCTGCTAAGGTATTTCACTGCTAAGTAAGTGTGAATAAAAATAGAATAATAAAGAGGAATAGGGAACTATGCGCCTAAACGGTGTGCAAAGACTATTAGAAACAGGGCTGATTATCAGCACCTTTACGGCAATATTTATTTTATGTGCCTTGATCAGCTTTGATCCAGCAGATGCTGCATGGTCGCAAACTAGTTTTAGCGAAGTAAGCAACATCACAGGAGCAGCCGGTGCATGGATAGCCGACATTTTATTACTCACCTTTGGTTGGTTGGCTTACTTAGTGCCAGCGGCCATCCAGCTATTTGGCTACTTGCTATTTAAACAACCTCACCGCATTTTACAGCTTGATTACACCACCTTAGCGCTGCGTGTTATTGGTTTTGCTTTATTTATCACCTCAGCTACCGCTATTAGTAGTATCAATTTTGACGATATTTATAACTTTTCCTCTGGTGGGGTAGTGGGCGATGTTATTGCATCAGCCATGATGCCTGCGTTTAACTTTACCGGTACATCTATATTATTGCTGTGTTTCTTTTTTGCCGGGCTTACCTTATTAACGGGTGTATCGTGGGTTGATTTTGTAGATTACCTTGGCGATTTAATGGTTAGGTTTTACCGCTTTATTGTATCGTACGCAAAAGGCTGGATGCACCGAGAACACGCTGCGGGCAAAGCAAATAATTACGATGAAGTAGACGCCCATTTTGAAGACGATATAAAAGAGCAAATAGAGCTGCCTACATCAGCTAAAAAAGCAGAGAAACAAAAAGCAATTAATAAACCGCAAACACCGTTTAATGAGCCTCAAATTAGTGAAGAGTTTATGCCGTTTGACGAGCTTGACGACATACTCGATCAAGAAATTGGCTTTAGCGCCATAGACGATCAGCCAATGGACACGGCTGCTGCATTAAATGCGCTTGACCAAAGCCCAGTTGTAGAGCCAGAAAAACCAGTTACAACAGTTGTATCGCCAGCAAGACCAATGCCTAAACCAAAAGCGCAATATCAACCACCACCAACGGCAAAAGAAAAGTTTGAGCAATTATTAACGCAAGAACCACCACCGGGGCCATTACCGTCGCTCGATTTACTCGACAGACCGGACAAAGCTAAAAACCCAATTTCGCAAGAAGAGCTCGATACAGTATCGCGCCTAGTAGAGACAAAACTACTCGACTTTAACGTACAAGCTAAAGTTGTAGCGGTATACCCAGGCCCTGTTGTTACTCGCTTTGAGCTGGATTTAGCGCCAGGTATTAAAGTGTCAAAAATTACAGGTTTAGCAAAAGATTTAGCCCGTTCGCTTTCGGCAATTAGTGTGCGTGTTGTAGAAGTTATACCGGGTAAAACATATGTTGGTATTGAGCTTCCTAATAAACACCGCGAAATAGTACGTTTGTCAGAAGTAATAAACGCACCTAAATTCGAGCAAAATCCATCGCCACTTACCATGGTGCTAGGTAAAGACATCGCCGGTCAGCCTGTCTGTGCTGATTTAGGTAAAATGCCACATTTATTGGTAGCCGGTACAACTGGTTCAGGTAAATCAGTGGGCGTTAATGTCATGATAGTAAGCTTGCTTTACAAATCGGGCCCTGACGATGTACGTATGATTATGATTGACCCTAAAATGCTTGAGCTATCAGTATACGAAGGCATTCCGCATTTATTGTGTGAAGTAGTCACCGACATGAAAGAAGCCGCTAACGCACTGCGTTGGTGTGTGGGCGAGATGGAACGTCGTTATAAATTAATGTCAGCATTGGGTGTGCGTAACTTAAAAGGTTACAACCAAAAAGTGCTTGAAGCCAATGAAGCAGGTTATCCAATTCTTGACCCATTATTTAAAGACACCGATGGCATGAAAGAAGGCCCGGAAGAACTTGGTAAGTTACCAAGTATTGTTGTAGTAATAGACGAATTTGCCGACATGATGATGATTGTTGGTAAAAAAGTAGAAGAGCTGATTGCCCGCATAGCCCAAAAAGCACGTGCGGCAGGTATTCATTTAATACTGGCAACGCAGCGCCCTTCGGTAGATGTAATAACCGGTTTAATTAAAGCAAATATACCAACGCGTATGGCGTTTCAGGTGTCTAGCAAAATAGACTCGCGTACCATACTTGACCAACAAGGCGCAGAAAACTTACTGGGCATGGGCGATATGCTTTATTTACCACCAGGTACTAGCGTACCAGAGCGTGTACATGGCGCGTTTGTAGACGACCATGAAGTACACGCCGTAGTAAACGATTGGAAAGCGCGTGCTAAGCCAAATTACGTTGATGAAATACTCAATGGTGATGCCAGTGAAGATATTTTATTGCCAGGTGAAGCAAGCGAAAATGCAGACGAAGAGAACGATCCGTTATACGACGAAGCCGTGTCGTTTGTAATTGAAACCGGCAAGGTATCGGTATCGTCAGTGCAACGTAAACTGCGTGTTGGCTATAACCGCGCAGCACGTTTAGTCGAACAAATGGAAACATCGGGTATCGTGAGTTCACCAGGTCATAATGGCGCTCGCGATGTATTAGTACCTAATGGAGCAAATTAATGAAAAAATTTAACGCCTTATTATTAGTGTTAGGCAGCGTACTTGCCGCACCAAGCTTTGCTGACGACAGCCAAGCATTACAAGACAGACTTGCCACTTTAAAAAGTTTTAAAGCGCAGTTTGCACAAAAAGTAACAGACAAAGAAGGTCAAGCAGTTATGCAAGGCGAGGGCACAATAGCGCTTCAACAGCCTATGATGATTCGCTGGCAGCAAACAAACCCAGACGATACATTATTTGTATCAAACGGCGATAAAACCTATTACTTCGACAGTTTTGCTGAGCAAGTAACTATTATGAAAACCAGCAGCCTAATCGATTCAACTCCGTTTGTGCTGCTTACATCAAAAGACCCAGCACAATGGGAAAAATACAGCGTACTTGCAACAAATACAGGCTTTAGTGTAACGCCAAATAAAGGCGTAGAAAGCCAAGTAGAACAACTTGATATAGCGTTTTCAGGTGCGGGTAAAGAGCAAGGCCTTGCTAAACTAGTCGTTACCGACAACTCAGGGCAGCTATCGTCATTTACGTTTAACAATGCCCAAGTTAATACGCCGCTTGATAAAAGCACTTTTGAATTTACGCCTCCTGAAGGTGTTGAAATAGACGATCAGAGTAACGGTGAGTAATTTAGGATTTAATTTTGGGCCCGATGTACGGCCACTTGCTGCGCGTATGCGCCCCACAACGCTTGACGAGTACATTGGTCAGCAACACTTATTAAGTGCTGATAAACCACTGCATCAAGCCATTGTCGCGGGGCGATGCCATAGTTTAATTTTATGGGGCCCGCCGGGTGTAGGTAAAACAACACTTGCGCAAATAATTGCCAACCATGCTGATGCCTCACTTATTCAAATGTCGGCAGTAACCGCAGGCGTAAAAGATATACGTGACAGCGTAACGCAAGCGCGCGATAACCTAGAAAGCCGTGGCCAACGCACCCTTATGTTTGTTGACGAGGTTCATCGCTTTAATAAATCCCAACAAGATGCGTTTTTACCGCACATAGAAGACGGCACCTTTATATTTGTAGGTGCAACCACCGAAAACCCATCGTTTGCCCTTAACAACGCTATATTGTCGCGTGCACGTGTGTATGTTTTAAAATCGCTTGCCGATACCGACTTATACACCGTAATAGAACGTGCACTTAAACAAGACGAGCAGCTAATCCAAAAACATATCACTATTGCCGACAACGCTAAAAAGGCACTGTGCCAAGCAAGTGGCGGCGATGCGCGTAAAGTACTTAATTTACTAGAACAAGCGGTTGATTTAACAACCGAGCAAAACGGTCAATACAACGTAGACGAGCACGTACTTAGCCAAGTGTTACCAACGCATTTAGCCAAATACGATAAAGGCGGCGATGAATTTTACGATTTAATATCAGCCTTTCATAAATCAGTACGTGGTAGCTCTCCCGATGGTGCACTGTATTGGTATTGCCGAATTTTAGCCGGTGGCGGCGACCCTTTGTATGTAGCAAGGCGTTTACTTGCCATTGCAACAGAAGACATTGGTAACGCCGATCCGCGTGCGATGGAAGTGGCCTTAAATGCATGGGATATATTTCAGCGAGTAGGCCCAGGCGAAGGTGAGCGTGCAATTGCACAAGCCACATTGTATTTAGCCAGCGCACCCAAAAGTAATGCAGTGTATATGGCGTTTAATCAAGCCAAAGCAGACGCTCAAAACGAGCCAAGTTACCCCGTACCAGAGCATTTACGTAATGCCCCAACTAATTTAATGAAAGACTTAGGGTATGGCGCTGAGTACCGTTATGCGCATAATGAAGAAGGTGCGTTTGCCGCAGGTGAAAAATATTTACCACCTGAAATGGATGGCAAAGAATATTACCTACCGAGCGAACGCGGACTTGAACAAAAAATCAAACAAAAACTCGATTACCTAAAAGAGCGCGATGCGCAAAGCCCACTTAAACGGTACGAAAATGATTAAACTTTATATGATGATCGCCCTTGGCGGAGCCTCAGGTGCGTGTTTACGGTTTTTTATTAGCGAAAGCATGCTAAAACTCCTCGGTAGGGGATTCCCTTTTGGCACGTTGACGGTTAATATTCTGGGTTCATTGTTAATGGGCATTTTGTACGGTTTGATAGATAAAGAAATTATCACCGCCAGCCCCGTCAAAACTCTTATCGGTATTGGCTTTTTAGGTGCATTAACCACCTTTTCAACATTCTCAATGGACTCGTTGTTGTTATTACAACAAGGTCACTTTATTAAAATGGCCCTCAATATCATCCTAAACGTGATGGTGTGTATTTTTATGGCTTGGCTGGGCCTTCAGCTAGTAATGCAAAAAGGTTAAAAAACTAACATGTTAGATTCTAAATTTTTACGTCAAGACATCGAACAAACTGCAGCACGTTTAGCGGCGCGCGGTTACGAACTCGATGTAGCGACGGTAACGGCACTTGAAGAAAAACGCAAAACATTACAAGTAAAAACGCAAGAACTTCAAAGTCAACGTAATGCAAGCGCAAAAGCAATTGGTCAAGCCAAAGCTAAAGGCGAAGACGCACAGCCACTACTTGATGCAGTGGCTAACTTAGGCAGTGAGCTAGACGCCGCTAAAACAGAGCAAGATGAAGTATTAGCCGCTATTAACGACATTGCTTTAGCAATTCCAAACTTGCCAGACGAGTCAGTACCGGCGGGTAAAGACGAGGACGACAACGTTGAAATTTTAACGTGGGGCACACCTAAAAAATTCGATTTTGAAGTTAAAGACCACGTAGATGTAGGGCAAGACCTAAACGGCTTAGACTTTGAAATGGGCGTTAAAATTAGTGGCGCACGCTTTACTGTAATGCGCGGCCAAGTAGCGCGTATGCACCGTGCACTAACGCAATTTATGCTAGATATACACGCTGATAAAAACGGCTATACAGAAATGTATGTACCGTACTTAGTAAATAGCGCAAGCCTTTACGGCACGAGCCAACTACCTAAATTTGCGGGCGATTTATTCCACACATTAGGCCTTGTAAATGACGATGGCGAACAACAAGCCGGCTTTAGCTTAATTCCTACAGCTGAAGTACCGCTTACAAACAGCGCCCGTGACGAAATTTACGATGAAAGCGATTTACCAATTCGGTTAGTTGCTCATACTCCGTGTTTTAGAAGTGAAGCAGGCAGCTATGGTCGCGATACACGTGGCCTAATTCGTCAGCACCAGTTTGATAAAGTTGAACTTGTACAGCTTGTAAAACCAGAATACTCAATGGCAACGCTTGAAGAGTTAACAGGTCACGCAGAGCAAATACTACAAGCACTTGACCTACCATACCGTAAAGTAATTTTATGTATGGGCGACATGGGCTTTGGCTCAGCTAAAACATACGATTTAGAAGTATGGTTACCTGCGCAAGATACATACCGCGAAATTTCATCATGTTCAAACATGGCTGACTTTCAGGCGCGTAGAATGCAAGCACGTTTTCGTCGTGAAGGTGTTAAAAAGCCAGAGTTACTACATACACTAAATGGTTCAGGCTTAGCCGTTGGCCGTACACTAGTAGCCATACTAGAAAACTACCAACAAGCCGATGGCACAGTAGTAGTACCAGAGGTTTTACGCCCATACATGGGTGGACTAGAAGTGATTGGTAAACAATAAAAATCAAGTTTAAGTTAAGCAAGCTTTAAGCTTGTAAATCTTAAGACGAAAGCCGCTGTTTGCAATGAACAGCGGCTTTTTTGTTTTAGGTTAAAGGCAAAAGCTTAGATAAAAATTTAAGTTATCTTTTTAATAATATCGCTTACACCTATTTTTATAGCTCATTACTTTTTTGTCCGATATTACTGATCTCTACCATTTTGGGGTATTTCTACATAAAGGAAACTTAAATATCGGCTAACTAGTTGTTTACAAGTCCTTATTAGCTGGTTAAATTAGAACCTTTGTAATATTTGGACATTTGTCGGTTTGTAAAGCGACAAATGTCGGATACAAAGTTGTTAGGCTAATCAAGGAGATTAGGTGTTAGATTTTATTTTTGGTATTAGTACTTCAATTGTTGCAACTGGGCTTATATTTTTAACACGAAATTTTTGGGTTTCTTCGTGGCATAAGTTGTATTCAAAAATATACCCTAAAATTGACGGTCGTTTTGCCATTACATTTGGGAATGTAGAAAACCAACTTCCTTGGTTTGAAAATGAACGTTCTGAATTCGAATTAAAGCAATACGGTAAAAATATAAATGGGTTTTATAAAGTTTATAGTGACAATAATTTAAAGTTATCTTTCAAAGTTTTTGGTTTCGTTACAGCCGATAAAATATTAGTTTTAAACTATGAGTCTAAAGACGCTAGTACAAAAGGTGCAGGATCTTTTGTTTTTACTATTACAGGAATAAGCAAAAATATTATAGGTGCGTCTACCTACGTTTGCAGCCAATGTGATGATGTTCATACATTTCCCTGTAAATTAGATAAAGTGGAAAATTAGCCTAACAAGAAGCTAAACCAGACGGCTAAAGCTGTCGTTTTTTTCGCGAAAGAGACGCAACAAAGTACGCCAGCACACCGCTGGTTAGTTTGGCGTTATGTCTCTTTAAACGATTAGGTATTAACATGCAATTTGAAATCAACTTTGACTGGTGGCGACGTAAGACTAAGTGGAACAAGCGCTTATCATCTGTGCTAGGTTTCTTTTTGTTACTCTTTTGTATATTGGCGTTTGGTGTCACAGCATTTATCAATGGCGATGGATACAAGTTAGCCGTAACTGAATTATCGACTAATGCCCAGGTGACAGAGCAATTTGGCGAAAGTCTCGAATATTCTTTCGGTTATTTTGATGGATTTTCCATATATTTGCGTGGTGGGTCGGGTGATGCAGATTTTGTAATTAAAGTGTCAGGAGCTGACAAATCTGGGTTGGGCTATGTTGCTATGACTAAAACAGCCGGTGTTTGGGAGATAGATAATTTGAATATATTAATAGAGGGGCAAGAGCCTTTGGTCTTGGTGGGCGGTAATAGCAATTAACAGTGACACCTATCCTAATTTTTGCACTTTGTGAAACGCCAGATTAGTTTACAATTGGAGTGGCTGTCCAGTTTAATGTTTTGCAATGACAACTGTATTATCTTGTTTATAATATAGAAAAATTGCAAAACACGATGCATTAAGAAGGGGAGGCCCTTTTAACCTAAATAAAAGCCACTCAACCACTCGTAATCACTTCTAAAACGCCAATTTAAACAACACCAAACACTTCTTTATATGCTGCGTAAAAATACAGTAATCGATTGAACCAAAATAGGAACTCAGCTATGGTTTGTTTATCAATAAAAACAAATTTAAAAACGAGTTAATCTACAGGCTCGTTAGCTTTACAGGAGTTGTAATCAACAATGAAGTTCAATCAGAAAGTAGTATTATGTATTTCGTTTCTTTTTTTAACGGCTTGTGCGAGTACCACCAAAAATATCAAAACGGATCAAAGTTTAGATACTAACCAAGGAATAGTTGTAACCAAAATTCATTCTAACTGGGATGGTTATAACAACCCTCTTTTAGCCGATTTAGAGTTCATATTCACCCAAACTGATGGGAAGAAAAAAGATTCAAAGTTTGTGCTTAGTAAAGCCGATGATTTAAAAGTAGTAGCATTGCCCGCCGGTGAATATAAGTGGTTTCGTATTCTTTTTGGTAATTACTATATGGACTTAAATGGCGGATTTACTATCAAGCCCAATGAAGTTACTTATATTGGTGACATATATTCTCAATTAGATCTTGGTATGTTTAGTATGTCAGGAGAATCTCGGATAGTTAATGAATCTGAACAAATTCAAAGCGACTTAAAAGCTCAGTTTCCTAAGCTTTTAGAACAACATAAATTTACGACTGAGTTGTCTACATTACAGCAAAAGTAAAGCCAACAAGATAATTGGACTCCCAACCTCTACACTGAAGTAGAAATTATTTTTCGGAGTTCAATTATAAATAAGTTAAGAGAAAAATTAGGATGACCCCATCCTAATTATTACGAAAAAAGCCAAAAAACAGCATGAAGAGTGCATTATTATAAATAAAGTAAAAATAATGGGGTTAGGTCTTTCTTTTTGCCATTAGCTTTATTATTTCATGCAGATTAATTTGCTATAACCAACATAAGCTTTGCCTCTTTACCGTCTGTTAATACCGCGACGTTACCGTTATCAGTTACAAACACATCTCTTAATCACATCATAAACTAGACACTCACTCTAAATTTTGCACTTTTATGAGCAAAGCACTACGCTTTGTTTAGTGTAAAAAATAAGCAGGTGTCTTATGGCAATCGCAAGAAAGCGTCAAGTAAGTTTGGTTGATACAAAGTACGACCATTGCATATCACGTTGCGTACGCCGTGCATTTTTATGTGGGGAAGACCACTTTACAGGTCAATCCTACGAGCATCGTAGAGGCTGGGTTGAAGACAAACTGCTTGAGTTAGCCAAGGTATTTTGTATTGATGTATGTGCTTATGCTGTCATGAGCAATCATACGCACTTAGTGTTGTATGTTGATGACAAAAAAGCGAATCGGCTGAATGATAAAGCGATTGTTATTCGCTGGCACAAGCTGTGTAAAGGCACTGTACTTACGCAAAAAAGCCATAAACTAGAAGCCATAAACTAGACACTCACTCTAAATTTTGCACTTTTATGAGCAAAGCACTACGCTTTGTTTAGTGCAAAAAATAAGCAGGGTGTCTTATGGCAATCGCAAGAAAGCGTCAAGTAAGTTTGGTTGATACAAAGTACTACCATTGCATATCACGTTGCGTTCGCCGTGCATTTTTATGTGGGGAAGATCACTTTACAGGTCAATCCTACGAGCATCGTAGAGGCTGGGTTGAAGACAAACTGCTTGAGTTAGCCAAGGTATTTTGTATTGACGTCTGTGCTTATGCTGTCATGAGCAATCATACGCACTTAGTGTTGTATGTTGATGACAAAAAAGCGAATAGGCTGAATGATAAAGCGATTGTTATTCGCTGGCACAAGCTGTGTAAAGGCACTGTACTTACGCAAAAATACATACAGGGTGAAAAGCTAAGTAAAGCTGAACTTATCTTTTTTAATCAAACAGTAAAACAATACCGCGAGCGCCTATCAAGTATTAGCTGGTTTATGCGGTTGTTAAATGAAAACATTGCTCGCAGAGCAAATAAAGAAGATAACTGCACTGGCCGTTTTTGGGAGGGACGATTTACGTCTCAAGCATTATTAGATGAAGCAGCCCTTGCGGCCTGCATGGCGTATGTCGATTTAAACCCCATTAGAGCCAAAATGGCTAACACCCCAGAAGAGTCAGACCATACCAGCATCAAACAGCGTTTTACGTATGCAAAGGATGGCAAGCAACCAAAACAACTACTGCGCTTTGCAGGCATGCCACGTCAAATTATGCCAAAAGGGCTGCCGTTTGAGCTTAAATCGTACCTTGAACTTGTTGAGTTAACAGGACGTTGTATACGAGAAGACAAACGCGGTTATATTGAAAGTACACACTTACCCTTACTCGAAAGAGTTAATATCTCCCCAGAAAACTGGTTAAAACTCACCACACAATTTACGCGTGTATTTCATGGCGCAGTCGGCAGGCCAAGTTCACAAGCAAGTTATTGTGAAAACTTAAACCGAAAGCGGCGAGCGAATATCAGTAACTGCGAAAAGCTACTGGCATAAAACGTAAGTTACTCAGTAAAACTATTCAGTAATAAATCACAACTGCATTATGCAGTCATTTTCATGCGTGTAATTTAGGTTTAACAGTGATAATTGCTTATTTAATGTCTAACGCGCGAGTAAAGATATAAAAAGAGGTGAACTCTTAGCCCAAAAAAGTAAATTTAGTGGCGCGCTAGATTAGTTTACAATTGGAGTGGCTGTCTAGTCTAATGCGATTTAGGTTTAAGAGTGATAGTTGCTTATTTACTGGATGAATGAAAGTAAGGTAGTCGTAAAAATCATTTATTAGCCAAAAAAAGTAAATCTTGTAGTGACACAGCTTTACTTGCTGAATTAGAGTAAGTTTCAAGCGCATGTTATCGGATTGTTTTTCCGCTGCGCTCCAAACCAGCCGTAAACGCGGGCGTTATATTTTTATCGACGACTGATGCGCATCACGCTATACTTGTGTCATGATTAAATCTTTCAAACACAAAGGCCTCAAAAAATACTTTCAAACAGGAAGTGTTGCTGGAATTCAGGCTAAGCATCAACGTAAATTACGGATGCAACTTACAGCAATAGATACCGCACAAGAAATTGATGATATCAATCTACCCGGTTTTAAATTGCACCCACTAAAAGGGGAACGTGATGGGGTTTGGTCTATTACTGTAAATGGTAACTGGCGCATTACTTTTGAATTTATCGATGGTAATGCATATATTCTTAACTATGAGGACTATCACTAATGACTATGCATAATCCACCACATCCTGGAGAGTTTATTTACGATGTATACCTAGAACCTTCAGGTTTTAGCTGTCGTTATTTAGCTAAACAACTAGATGTGGCATCATCTACTTTAAATAGGGTTCTAAAAGGGCAAAGTGCTATCTCTCCAGAAATGGCTCTTCGTTTATCTAAAGCAATTGGCAGAACTCCTGAGAGTTGGTTAGCAATGCAAGATAACTATGATCTTTGGCATGCTAAACAACAGATTAACTTAACAAATGTCCACGTAGTTGATTTTGCAGTGGCATAAAAAATATAACAAATTCCTAAGAGGAAAAATAACAGTTGGCTATCGCTCCGTGATTATAACCAACGAACAATAAACAAGACCGAACAATAAACAAGACAGCCAATCTAAATTTTGCTGACGCAAAAAGCAAGTTTAGTGGCGCAGTATTATTTGTTTAATTAAATTATCCGTCTGTTTAATAGGCAGTTAATTCAATATAGGTAAGAGGGGGGAGTTTGGATATGATTGAGACGTTAAAGATAAAATTACTTGATGGTATGCACGCTTATAATGAATGGGAATGTGCTTTAGAAATCCCAATTGACTATAGTTTGGATGAATTACATCAGGCAGTTTTGTCTGCTGTAGACTTTGATGATGATCACATGTATGAGTTTTGTATAGGTAACTCTTATTACTCTAGAAGCGCGCAACGTATAGCATGCAATGAGGATAAGGTAACTCAAGAAACAATTGATAGCATATTCCCACAAGCTAAGGGTAAAAAACTCTATTATATGTTTGATTACGGTGATAGCTGGTTGTTTCAAATAAGTAAAAGTAGGAAAAAACGCTTTAGTGAAAAGCCTGATATATTTTATCCTAAAGTGGTACTCGAAAGTGGTATAAAACCGGAACAATACCCTGATGGAGATTGATGATTTTATCTAATTAGACAGTTGTAGAGCGCTGTGCTCAACTCGTTTTGACCACAGCTTGTATTCATTAGTATACCTTTTGTTTAACTCATTTTATGTTAGTCCACGGTTAAAACTACGTGCTCCAACCTAATATTAATAACGCCAATTACCTTGGTGTGACTAACATTAGCTTTGCCTCTTTACCGTCGGTTAATACCGCGATGTTCCCCTTAGTTGTAACAAACACATCCCTTAATCTACCCATTGCTTCAGGAAATACGTGAGACTGCGTAAATTCACCATTAGCCAGATTAACGCTGTAGAGCTTTTTATCAACAAGAGTAGTGATAAGCACATGTTGTTGTAATGAAGGAAAAGCGGCGTGTTTAGATCCGTAATACGCCATGCCTGATGGCGCTATTGATGGCGTCCAATTAACACTTGGTTTTTGCATGCCTTTATATTCGGTAAAGGGGGAAATACGCGCTTGCGAGTAATCTTTGCCATAGGTGATTACCGGCCAGCCGTAATTTGTCCCAGCGGTTAAGTAGTTTAGCTCGTCACCGCCTGCAGGGCCGTGCTCGTGGCTAACAATTTGCTGCGTATCGTAATCATAAACTAAGCCTTGAGGGTTACGATGACCTAGTGAGTAAACAGCATGTGCATTTGGATTTTTGTGATTAATAAATGGGTTATCTGTTGGAATGGTGCCATCTAGGTTTATACGTAATATTTTACCAAGTTGGCTGGTGATAACTTGTGCTTGCTCTCTAAAGTCAAATCCATCGCCCGTTGAAATTAATAACGTATTGTCGGGTAGGACAAGGGCGCGTCCTGCGTAATGTTGCGGTGTGTTTTTATCAGTCGCTACTTTATAAATAACGTTAGGCTTTGAAAAGTCAGCGCCATTAAACGTGGCTTTGGCAACAACAAGCCTATTTGCGCTTGCATTACCTTGGGCATAAGTAAAAATAATTTCTTTGGAGTCGTTATAATCTGGTGATAATACAATGTCGAGTAAACCACCTTGGCCTGCAACGTATAAACCTGTTAGGTTTAATTTTACTCTTGATTGCACATTGTTTTTAACTATAACTACGTGACCATCACGCTCTGTAATTAACCATGTGCCGCTTGGTAGTTCAACCATGCTCCACGGAGACTGTAATTGCGTAGCCAGTGTTTTTGTACTGTATTGCTCCTTTGGTAACGTAGCATCTGCATTAACAGAAAACGAAAAAAGCGAAAGCAAAGTAAAAAAAGAGATACATTGTTTACGGAGCAAGCCTTTGCTAGCATGACTTGCATAAGAGAAAAGCTTTATTTTAAATTGAGATAACAATGTTGTTTTTAACACGTATATTGCCTTCATTTTTAGTTTCTTGGTTACTTACATTCACACTTGCTAGCTTGTTTCATAGCCAATACGTTGTCAATCAATTAGTTAATGTAGGTGTAGTGGTGGGCTTTAGTGATCGTGCTAGTTTAACGCTTGATGATTGGTTAGGCCTATTACCTACCTACGGCGCTATTATTGCCGTAGCACTTGCCATCGCTTTTTTTGTTACCGTAAAGCTTAATAAAAAGGTTCAAAAATACAGTACTCAGTTATTTGTTATTGCTGGCATTGTGGCATTTGCTATTGTGTTAATTGCCATTGAATCAATTATGAATATTCATATTATAGCGGGCTCAAGAGGCTGGGGTTTTTATGCTCAACTGCTTGCAGGCGCGGTAGGTGGTTTTGCGTTTTCGCAATTAGTTAAGACAACTAAAAACCAAAAAGCGTGTTAGATGTGTGAATATAAGTACGGCTTATACGTTATTTAGTGATTAATAAATAAAGGCCGCTGTCTATTGTAAACAGCGGCCTTTAAATATGGTTTTTAGAGTTAAATTAAAAAATTAAACTAATTAGTTTGTAGCTACTTAGCCCAAAAATTAGGATTAAAACGGGCAGGGTCACCAGGTTTAACACCAAAGAGTTAGTGTAGTTTCCCATAACCCCTTTTTGATTAACCAGCCATACAAGGTAGGTGCTAACAATAGGAAGTAATAACCCGTTAGCCGCTTGCGCGAATATAATTACCGCGACAGGGTCTAAACCGAGTGACGCCACAGCAGCACCAAACAATAAAATAACAATAGCGACGCCTTTAAAGCGCGTGTTACCCATATCGTTTGACCACCCTAACATGCCACACACAGCATAAGCACCGGCAAGCGGCGCTGTAATAGCGCTTGTTAAACCTGCAGCAAATAAGCCAATAGCAAAAAAGTAATGAGCGGCGTCACCAAGCAATGGCTCTAGCTGCACGGCCATGTTAGCCGCACTAATTTGCCCCACATCGGTGCCATAAAATGCGACTGAAGCTGTAGATAAAATAGCTAAAGTGATCACACCGCCTAAGGTGATTGATAGGCCTGTATCAACATTTGTTTGTTTAATCACTTTTTGCATGTCGCTGTTACTGTCGTGTCTAGCAGCGAGTACGCCGGAGTGTAAAAATAAGTTGTATGGCACAATGGTAGTGCCTACTAATGCCAATATGGTCGTAATAGAGCCTTCAGGCATACTAGGAATAAAACCAGCAAATACATCACTCAGTGAAGGCGCTGCCATTACAAGTGTTGAGATAAACACTAAGCTCATTAAAATAACGAGTAAAATTAGCGCGTTTTCAACCACTTTATGTTTGCCGCTATAAAGTAAAGCAGCACTTAAAAAAGCAATTAGTGGTGTCCATAGTTGAGGACTAACTTGAGGGAATATTTCAATTAATCCCATGCTAGCCCCACTTAAGTTACCCGCTTCATAAGCTGCACTGCCCACGCCAATGGCGCTAATTACTAAAAATATAGCTAAAGATTTAAATAAAGGCGTTTGAATATGTGCTCTGAGCGCTTGAGCTAAATCTTGCCCGGTAGCAACGCCAAGGCGCGCCGCCATAGATTGTAATAATATAGTGGCAACTACTGAAAACAGTAATGTCCATATAAGTGCAAAACCAAAGTTTGCACCTGCCAAGCTGGCGGTAGTAATGGTACCTGGTCCAATGAAGGCAGCGGTGACAAGTAGTCCTGGTCCTAATCGCATAATTGACCTTAATAGTGCTATTGCATGTTGCTATTTAAAGTTACATCTAACGTTTAAAACCAATATTTATACGCGATGCCTGTAGTGTTATTGCTGCCACTTTAATTAAGTGCCCTGCAGCGATTATCGCCCCTTGGCTGGTTCTTTTTTAATAAGCATATGTTATACCAATCCGCAATAATACTTAATCAATTTGAGGGATTAAATCTGACGCTAACTGCGTTAAAAATTTCTGATATACGACTGCATGGATGCAGGAGATAGAGCAATGCAGGAGCAATTAGTGATAACAACTAAATAACGAAATTTTTGCCTGGTTATCGACACGATTTTCTCACCTCAGAATAGATCACTTAATTAAGCGAATTGCTATTAAAAAAGGGCGCGTAGGATACCAACTTGTATATAAATTTAAAGGGGATACAGTGCGTTTGCATGAATTTTAAACGAATATATAAGCGAGTTAAATGACTGATGCCGATATTAATATCGGCATCAGTATATTTACTTTATTAGGTTTTTAATCGCTTCTAAGCCTTTTTTTAGGATATCTGCATCGGTAGCATAGTTAATACGAATACACTCGTGCTTGTGCGCCCAGCTGTCGTCAATGCCGATAAAAAAGTTGTGACCTGGGATCACATACACGTCTTGCTCTTTAAGCTTTTGATACAACACCTCGCTTGTCATTTTTGCATCTTTAAACCACAGCCACATAAAAAATGCGCCTTCAACTTTGTGCAAATAAACAGGCAGTTCGGCAAATACTTCATCAAACAATTCAATCGCTATGTGTGCTTTATTACGATAAAAAGGCAGTACAACATTACGACACAGTGGGAGTAGTTCGTTGTCGTTAATTAAGCGTGTCACTAAGCTTGGGCCAATACTATTTGGCGATAAAACCATACTGCCATTTACGCGGCCAATTGCTTTAATAATCTCATTGTTTGCAACCACAATACCGCTGCGTAAACCTGGTAGGCCAAGTTTTGAAAGTGACATACATAAAATAATGTTTGAGTTCCACGTTAGGTTTGCGTCGGTGTAAATACAACCTGGGAACGGATCGCCGTACGCGTTATCAATAATGAGTGGAAGACCATATTGCTTAGCGAGCAAATCAAGGTGTTTTACTTCATCGTCGGTAATTACATTACCTGTTGGGTTGGTAGGGCGTGATACGCACAGCGCGCTTATACTGCTGTCGTTTGCTAGTACTTTTTCAACTGCTTTAAAATCAATTACGTATTTAAACTGTTTTGATGCACTACCTGTATTTAAAATTTCGATATCAGGCTTTATGGCAACAAACATATCAGCCGATAAACCTTGATCGGCATAACCTATGTACTCTGGCGCAAGGGGAAATAAAATCCTTTTATGGCTGCCATCCGGCATTTCGCCTGCCAACATATTAAACAGCACAAAAAAGTTAGCTTGACTGCCATTACCAAGTGCTACGTTATTGGCGCTAATATCCCATGCATACTCTTTACTTAGCTGGCCTGCTAATGCAGCTCTAAACTCGTCGTTACCGGTAGGGCCGTCGTAAAGGCCAAATACTTGCGATACCTTGTTACTGGTAACGAGTTTTTGTAATTCACTTAAAAAAACCTCATTTACTTGTGGTACTAGTGCGGGGTTACCGCCACCGAGCATAACAATATTAGGATTGTTGCTGTTTTTAGCACCACCTAAATCTTCCATTAACTGAGTAATGCCGTTGGGTTGTGTGAATTTAGTGCCAAAGTTTGAGTAGTTCATAATGCATAGCGTTTGTTAGTAATGGGGAGGGCAGTATAGCGTAAATAAATGGCTTAAATTCGATGATGAGAATAATTCAATGCTTAGCTTTGTAGCTAGCTATGACAATGTAATTTCTATAAAACAAAGGCTAAGTTAAGATTTTTTAACGCCGTACAAAAACTCTTCGCCGCAGTCCATATACAAATCAAATTTGGTCATAACTTTGGTAAACATGGGGGCGTGCAAAAACTCGTTTAACCATGCGCGTACATACGTGTATTCACTTTGTAAGTACCAGTGTTTATCTACGCGGGTAAACTGTCTAATAAATGGCAGCAGGGCATAATCGGCTAGACTTTTTTCATCGCCCATTAAGTATTTATGCGTGGTTAGTTTTGCTTCAAATTGCTTAATAAACTCTTCGCAGGCTTTTTGGTAATAAATTTGTGCCATGTCTTTTGTACGAGCATAAAATTTGTACTTTTCGAGCACGGGTTTAAATTGCGTGTCGTTTAGCTTAATTAACTCAAGCATGCGCTCAAGTGCTAATGGGTCTTGAGTATGCAGTAAATTATACGGATCGTTTTGTTTGAGCGCCCAGAGCATAATGTCTAGACTTTCATCGATTACTTGATTATTCGGCAGTAATAAAACAGGCACAGTGCCTTTTGGCGATATTTGCAATAGATGCGGCGGTTTATTTTTAGTTTTTATAGCGCGTAGTAGCACGTGTTGCTCTGCCATTAAAATACCCATTCGTGCACGCATTGCGTATGGGCAGTGTTGTAATGAATATAATAATGGCAATGTCATGTTAGTTACCTTAGCTGTTTAGGCCTTCAACATATTGCTGGCGGGTTTGCACTTTAACCAAGCTATTTAAGTGTTCAACCGCTTGTGTTTGCCCGTTAATTAAATCTTGAAAATGCGCAAGTAACACAGCTTTATCCAGTTTTTCTTTATCGCCTGAACCAATGTCGGTTAAATCAATCATAAATTCGTCAAATTTTTCGGCAAAGTCACTCACAATATCCATGTTTAAAAATTGCTCATGGTTATAAATGCTCGGGTAGCCGCCTTTTTGTTTATCAATTGCAAAGCTAATGCCTTTAACATTGGTAACGGTTGTTTCTTTTTTACAGCTCAACATACAGCTTGCGTCAATACGTGGTTTTTTACAGCCAACGGTTTGCTGGAAAAAACACTGTCGGCTGGTCATCATTAGTATTGGGTGATAAATGCTGTACATCATTTTAAAGTTGTTAGGGCGTTTAATATTACGCATTTGTGGTTTGTTTATTTCGTTTGAAATAAACGCGCCTTTTGCGTTTAAATCTTCTTGTAGTGTTAGTAACGCGTAAGAATTTGTGGTGTTTAATAATGGGCCTGCAATCCAGTCAATGCCCATTTTTACTGCTTTAAATGCTACGCCTGTGTTGTTACTAATAATAAGCTTAGGTTTTACAACCTCAAGCAAACGCACTGCTTCTTCAAAATCTTTACCAATTAACACCGCCGGAAACCACGGAATTAACTGTGGATGCTCTAAAAATACATTAATGTATTTATCGTTATCGGTTCTAAAGCTTTCAGGTAATTTAAAGTAAACATCGCCGTCAGTTAAATCACATAGGTGAACGTCTTTTATGTCCGATATTAAAATAGAGAGTGTTGTTTTGTTTTTATCGACTTTTTCGTGATTAACTAGTTTAGGCAGTTCAACAGGGGCGAGTACCTCTTTACCTTCGTTTAACAAAAACGCGACTTGCTTTTTAATACGGGCGAGCTCTTTAAACGGAATGCTTAAGTTGTCGCCTAAGTTTGAGTAATCCATATTTTTAATGTCAAAATTGGCATTACTAAAGGTTTTAAAGCGTTTATCTATAGCTGCAATATCAACAACCGATTTATCGGCGGTTTGCATAGGCATTTGCGATTGAACTTCAAAGCGTAGAGGTTGAAGGGCGCTTTGCTCTGCTAGGGTGTTGTCGTGTTTATCGTTTATTGTCAGTGTTACTGTAAATGGCTGGTTTAATTGACCGCTAAACTTAAAGCGTAGTTCTCGTTTTGAAATATCTAAAAACTCAATCTTCTTTTTAACCAATGTATCAATGTCATTTTTTTCTGCGGCGAGCTCTTGTTGTGCATCGTAAATTTGCACAACCGAAATCGCGTTACTCTTTTCGTTAGCGTGATCAAAGCTATGATCGCGCGGGTTATCGGTAAACATGTTTTTTGTCATGTCACCTTGCAAAAACTTATTAGTAAAATTACGGTTAAATACTTTGTATAAGCTTGAGTCGTCTTCAATTAAGTTACCGGTTTGTACAAAGGTATCTATTTGTTTGCGCCAGCTATCAATAACCGTATGTACGTAGTTAGCGCCTTTAATACGGCCTTCTACTTTTAACGAGTCAACACCTGCGGCTACCAGCTCTGGTAAATCAAAATAAGCTGAATTATCTTTTAAGTTTAATGGGTGTTTGTTACCCATAGCCGTTGGCTCGTATTCATCACGACACGCTTGCGAGCAACGACCACGGTTACCCGAGTTACCCACACTTACTGAGCTTGAATAACATTGCCCTGAAAACGCAATACATAAGGCGCCGTGCACAAACACTTCGGTTAATACGTCGCATTTATGCGCTACATCGGTCAGTATTTTAATTTCAGTTAAGTTAAGCTCGCGCGATAAATTTACGCGTGTAGCGCCAATGCGCGCTAAAAACTCAACCTGTGATTCGTTATGCGTAGTTAACTGCGTTGATGCGTGAATATGCAAAGTAGGAAAGTGCTTTTTAACTATATTGAATAACCCTAAATCTTGCACAATAATACCGTCGAGCGTGGTATTTACTAGCTGATTTAATAGCTTAAATAGCGCACCCATTTCGTGCTCTAATATAACTACGTTTAGCGTTAAAAAAATCTCACAGCCGTATTCATGGGCTAGGCGAAGTGCGCCGTTAAGCTCATCAAACGAAAGATTAGACGCTCGGTTACGTGCATTAAAGGTATCTAACCCACAATAAACCGCATTAGCACCGGCTACAATGGCGGCTTTTACCGCGTTTACATCACCGCCTGGGGCTAATAGTTCAATCTTTCTACTCATTACAACTTCACTTCGCTCATATTTAATTGCCGCGAATTTTATCTGGTTAAGCACGTTAATGCTATTTATTGAGGGATATAATAAGTAGTAAAATAAAAGAGTGTATAAAATTACAATTAAGCTGGCTGATTTATTACGTAAACATGTAATAAAATGATAGTTTATAAGCAAGTAACACTTTCAACTTTACTTAGGCGATACCCATCAGCAATCAAGATCTTAAACAGTTAGATACAGATTTAAAAAGTGATGAATCTGGAATTATTAACACCCAACTAAAAATAGCCACATTTAACCTGTTTAACTATCTTGAGCCGCCCAATGCATACTACGAGTTTGAGAAAATTTATACTGTGCAGCAGTGGGCTAAAAAGCAGCGCTGGATTGTTGATTACTTAACAGAACATGCCCCTGATGTGATTGGTTTTCAGGAAGTGTTTAGCATTGACTCATTAAAAGAGCTAGTAGGCGAGCAAGGTTATAATTACTTTGCTGTAGTTGATACGCCAGAGGTGATTGATGACTTTATTTATAAACGCCCCGTAGTGGCAATCGCCTCTAAATACCCCATAGTTGAAGTAGCAGCGGTTGAGCACGATAGTGAGCTTGCAATTGGGCTTGGCCTTAATAGTGAGTTTACTTTTAGTCGCAAAGTACTAAGAGCAACTATAACGCTGCCGCATATAGGTAATACCGATTGTTACGTGGTGCATTTTAAATCTAAGCGCCCAATGATTAATGTCGATGAGCATAATAAAGAGCTTACACCCGAGCAAAACATAATTGAAATTTTAAAAGCGAATGTAGCGGGTGGGTGGGGCTCAACTATTCAGCGTGGCAGTGAATCTACATTACTAATGATACAAATGATTGCTCGTCGCGAAGCTACGCAACAACCCATGCTATTAATGGGAGACTTTAATAATGAACTTGCGGATGGCGTATTAAGCCATTTACTGACAAGTACGCTACGCTTTGCGCCTGCATTTGATGCTAAAACCTACCTCGCTAAATATTGTTTAAATGATTCATGGGATTTGTTTGTTAAGTCGCAGCTAAACGAAGATGGACTGTCTAATGGTGAGGCAATGACTAGCGATGAAATAAGCGATAGTGAAAGCAATGGCATTTTTGATTTAGCTGATGAAAACGAAGCAAAAAATGTTAATGCAACTAAGCTTATGCCTTTAAGAGCACCAACACATTATTATGGCGCGAGCAGCTCCGTGCTTGATTATATTTTATTATCTTGTGAGTTTGATGCCAGCTACCTTGGCAGTTTTTTTGAGGTGATTGAGTATAATACTTATGATCGTCACTTAATTAACCCCGAATTTGAGCGTGATGATTTAAGTACTGATCATGGAATTGTGTTAGTTACACTAAAACTAAGAAGCTAGGCTTGCTCTATGCATAATTATGCTAAAATTATAAATTAAAAGTATTCATATAGCAGCAATACTTGATGTATTGCGCCGGGTTGTATATTTTATCATCAGCCTTTCGAATTGCATTAATAATAAATTACTAAAATGGTAAATATGGAATTTTATACCTACTTGAATCATAAGCGAAATATGGATTTACCTTCGTAAATACATAGTTTCATTGTAAAGCGAATTTATAATTTTACATTTTTAGTGAAAGCTTTGCTTTTTGCTTTGTTTGTTAGCTTAAACAGCGCTTACGCACAAGAAACCACCTCATACAGTTTAACTAATGAATCTAATGCAGGGCTGCTTAAAAGAGCTGAATTACTTATAGATACTGACGCTATAACAAGTATTGAACTAAGTAAGTCGTTGTTGTCACAAGCGCAAAGTGCTGATGACATGTTACTCAGCGCAAAGCTACATAACTTGCTAGGTAGGGCGAATAAAAAAAATAACAATATTAATGCATCGCTCGAGCACTTTTTACAATCCTCTGTTTACTACAGCAAATTAAATGATTCACGAAACCAAATAAAGGCGTCTATTAATTATATAAATATATTATTAGAAGAAAAACGTTATGACGAACTTACTACCCGCATTGAAACTTTATTACCAACAACCCTTATGTATGGCGATGACTTTTTTATAGCGCAAGTGCTCCTTACTAAGGGGGATTCGTTTTATGAGCAAAAAAAGTACAATAACGCGAACGCGCAATATACATCTGCTTTAAAATACCTTGTTGACGAAGACGAATTAATACAAAGACAGTTAGGTGAAACGTATAAAAAATTAGCTCAGTCGTACAAACGCCTCAAAAATAGAGAGCAAACGGCTCATTTTTATACCAAAGCTTTAGAGATATATACTAATTTAGATGATTTAAAGTTAATGGCGCGTACATTAAATACACTAGCAGAAGCGCAGCGCTATTTAGACAACTTAGTTTTAGCCCTTGATTACTCCACTCGTGCATTAGAAATACATAAAGAAATTGACGATCCTGCCGGCTTAGCTAAAGCATTATTAGGTGCTGGTATTATTTATCGCCATATCAACCTTTATGAAAAATCACTTAAGCATATAAATGAGGCATATTTATATTATAAAAAAGTAAATAACGTGCTTGGGATTGCTAAAACATCGAATCAAATGGGGCTGCTATACACTCGATTAAAGCAGTTTGATCAGGCCGAGATTTTCTATCAAATAACTATCGATTTGCCAAAAGGTATGGTCGAGGAAAAAACGCTTGCATCAGCTTTAAGAGAAATGGCTGTTATTAACTATGAGTCTGGCGATTTAGTATCAGCGATGCAATATGCTAAAAAAGCTTATGTAACTTATAAAAACAAAAATCTTACATCCTACATTTCTATAACGGCGCGTATTATTGCTAATATTTATCGTGCCCAAGGGAATAAAAACAAGGCTATAAAGTATTACAAAGAGTCGTTGTCGTTCGCCAGAGAAACAGGCAGTAAGCTTTATGAGATAAAGTCGCTAACAGCGCTTGCGGGGATTTTAATTGGTATTGATACAAATGAGGCGATTTCTTTACTAAAAAGGTCACTCGCTTTATCAACCGAAATAGATGATAAGTTACATATGCTATACGCTTATCGTGAAATTCGAATAGCAGAAAAACAGCGTGGACGCTTAGATGAGTCACTTCGTTACGCGGAAGAAGAAATAGCCCTAACCGAAATAATTCAATACGAAAGAGACGAAAGTAAGCTTGCTCTTGAAAAAGCACATTTGCACTTGCATAAAATGGAAGTAGAGCTGGAGACATTAAGAGAAAAAGAAAAACTCCATCAACTTGAGCTTGAAAAGAAAAACAATGAAATTGAAATATCAGGCCAAGCTAGGGTTATATCAGAGCTAGAGCTTGCAAAAAACAAATACGCGAGTATTGCGCTCGCATTTTTATTAGCCGCTTGTTTAGCTATTGTTTTATTGGTTTATCGAAGCTTTATTGCCTCTAAAAAACGTAATGAAGAGTTAGACTATTTGGCCGCGCGAGACCCTTTAACCAATTGTTATAACCGCCGTATTTTATTTGAGATTATGAATCGCGACTTTTTGGATTTACCTCAGATTGAAGAGTACTGTATTTTAATGGTCGATATTGACCATTTTAAAAGTGTTAACGATACTTATGGGCACAGCATTGGCGACACCGTACTTTGTGGCGTTGCCAGTCTTTTACAAGCCAATATACGTACGAGCGATAGCGTGGCCCGTTTTGGTGGCGAGGAATTTTGTATTATTTTACCCAACACGACTCAAGAGCAAGCAATACGTATTGCTGAAGCTATTCGTATTAAAGTAGAAAAAGCGATATTTGATGATATTCCTGTTACGTGTAGTTTTGGGGTTACGTCTATTAAATTTAAAGCCAGAACACCTTCTGAGTTAATTGAACAGGCCGATTTAGCACTTTATGAGGCTAAGTCTTTGGGTCGTAATCAAGTTGTGTTGTGGGATTGTGCGTTTGAAGAGTTTAAGCTTTTTAGATCGGAGTAAACCTAGCAGTATACAGCTCAGTTTTGATGTTATTTTTAAAATCATAACAAGTAAACTTTATACAACGTCGTGAGTTACTTACACATGTAATCAGGCTTATTAAATTAACCCTTTAAATATCAGTGTATTAACTTAGGCTTTAAAATTGCATTCTAAACTAAGTTAAAAAACAAAATAAGGGATTTAGTAATGACTGAAGTTGCACTTTCGGCCTATTTGGCTTTTTACCTCTATTTAATTATGTTGCTTGTACAGTGGGCTGTGGCTACTTTTAGCAAAGCTAAAGAGCCAAATGCTGTACCAGGTAAAATTGACGAGGATTTATCGCACGATAGCTTTATATTTAGAGCGCATCGTACGTTTCATAATACGCTTGAAAACAGCGCATTATTTATAGGTACGGTGTTATTTGCGTTTGTAATTAATTATCAAAGCCCGATTTTTGCTATGTGTATTTGGGTGTACTTAATTGCGCGTTTAATTCACATGGCGCTGTACTACGCTATAGCAACGGAGAAAAACCCAAGCCCACGTAGTTACTTCTTCTTAATTGGTGTGCTTGCTAATGTGGTTATGCTGATAATGATAGGGTTAAGACTAATCTCTTAGTTTATAAAAAAGTTATAAACTCTATTTATAACTTTAAACAAAAAAGCGAAGAGCCTTTAAGGCATCTTCGCTTTTTTGTTTAGGTAGCAGCAGAATATAAACCACGTCTACAGTAAGGTAATATTAATGGCTAATCGACGCCTATAAACCCGCCTGTTTGATGTGTCCACAGGGCTGCGTAAATCCCGCCCTTAGCGATTAGTTCTTCATGAGTGCCTTGCTCAACTACGCCGCCGTCATCAAGTACAATTAATCTGTCCATTTGTGCAATGGTTGAGAGCCTATGCGCTATCGCGATTACTGTTTTGCCTGTCATTAAATCATCAAGGCTTGCCTGAATTGCTGCTTCTACTTCTGAGTCGAGTGCGCTGGTGGCTTCGTCGAGTATAAGTATGGGTGCATTTTTAAGTAGCACACGTGCAATAGCAATACGTTGGCGCTGACCGCCCGAAAGAGTAACACCGCGTTCGCCCACTTGAGCATCAAAGCCTTTGTTGCCTTTGCTATCTACCAAGTCGTTTATAAACTCAAGTGCTTTGGCTTGTTTGGTGGCGTTGATCATCTCAGCTTGCGTTGCATCGGGGCGACCATACAAAATATTGTCTTTTACTGAGCGATGAAGCAGGGACGTATCTTGCGTAACCATCGCTATGTAGCGGCGTAGGCTTTCTTGGCTTACATCTGTGATGTTTTGCCCATCAATTTTTATTGTTCCTGAGTCGGTATCGTAAAAACGCAGTAACAAGTTAACAAGTGTTGATTTACCTGCACCAGAGCGGCCGACTAAACCAATTTTTTCGCCAGGCTTAATGTTTAAGTTTAAACCGTCCATTACTGGGCTGCGATTAGTCTCGTTTGCAGCTTTTCCGTAGTTAAAGTGTACGTTGCTAAACTCAATGGCACCTTGGCTTACGTTAAGCGTATCGGCATTTGGTTTATCGGCAACTTCAATAGGGTTTGACAGTGTTTTCATGCCATCGGCTACGGTGCCAATGTTTTCGAACAAGCTGCTTATTTCCCACATGATCCACTGCGCCATACCGTTTAATCTAAGCGCTAAACTAACAGCAACTGCAATGGCACCTGCGCTAATCGCACTAAGCGACCATAAATAAAGTGATACTGCGGTAACTGAAAATACTAATAAATAATTTAAGCTTTGAATAACAAAGTTTAGGCTGGTTACCAAGCGCATTTGTTTGTACACAGGCTGTAAAAATACATCCATGCTTTGTTTTGCGTATTGCTCTTCACGCTGGGTATACGAAAACAATTTAATAGTAGAAATATTTGTGTAGCTATCAACAATTCGACCGGTCATTTCTGAGCGCGCATCGGCTTGTGAGCTGGCAATTTTTTTAAGGCGCGGTACAAAATAAAGCTGTACGCAAATGTATAAAACTAACCAAACCAGTAAAGGGATCATTAAGCGCCAATCAGCTTCGGCAACTAAAAATACCATTGAACCAAAATAAACCACTATGTACATTAATACATCGAGTAGTTTGGTCACTGTTTCGCGAACGGCTAAAGAGGTTTGTAATACTTTGGTGGCTATTCTTCCTGCAAACTCATTTTGATAAAAGCTCACACTTTGGCGCAGTAAATAACGATGCGCTAACCAGCGAATCGACATAGGGTAATTGCCCAGTAATGCTTGGTGCAAAATAGCAGAATGAAAAAATACGACTACGGGCAATACCAGTAAGAGCATGACAGCCATTTTGATAAGTTCTGATTTTTGCTCTACAAACAAGGTTTCGGGTGTGTAGGCCGTTAACCAATCAACAAGTTGGCCCATGTAGCTAAATAAAGAAACCTCTAAAATAGCGAGCATGGCGGCGCTGATTGACATTAGCACCAACGACAATTCCATTCCTTTGGTGTAGTGACGACAAAAAGCAAATAAAGTAGAAGGCGGCTGAGTAGGTTGATCCTCAGGAAATGCTTTTGTCATTTTTTCAAATAATCGATACATTTTAAAAACTTAAATGGCAAATAATGGTGGCTATTATACCATTTAAGTATTTTTAAATGCAGGTTTGTAAGGTATTAATTGTGAATATGCTAGAGCGTTATTAATATAAACTTATGTATAAAAGAACACCTAAAAACACTTCACTTACTTTTATAGCATTGGGTTATTTAGGTTTGTACCTTTGCTCATGTATAAATCGTCATATCTGAGGCCACCATTTCCGTAAGGCTTTTTAATTGGGCCTGTATTACAGTTTGCTAAAAAATATATAAGAGGTTGTTCGCGCTTCATTCTAAATTGTGCATTTTTATACACCAGTGTTTGCTTGCTAAATTCACCGCCTTTTACGTAAACATCATATTGCTGACCTTGCTCTGAGACTGCTGCGTTATTAACAACATACCATACGTCGTACCAGGTATTTGTTTGCAGTGGCTTGGCCGATTGTTTGGTAGTGTAGTTTTGAATGTTGCTATACCCGCTGTCGGTTTTAACCATTAATGCGCCATCGTTTACAAGCCCGTTTGATTCTGTTTTATCAGTTACGCGAAGTGTAGGCTCAAACGCATCGTACGCATGTTTATTAATTAGCTCTGGCGTAAGGTTGCTTAATCCAAAAGCATGGTTATTAGGAAAAGCAGCCACGTTTATACGCATATAAAATGTGTAGGTGTCGCCAACTTCAACCGCTTGTGGAAGTTTTGTATAAGAAAGCGCTTTACGATTTCCTACAATGCTCTCAGCCGCAGGCTTTTTTAGTAAATAATGATTTGTTGATGAGTTTGCTTGTTCTGATTGTATAACTGTTATTTGTGGGTTTTTAACCTGTGGCTTAGTTTCATTTTGCGTATCGACACTTTGCCACTTGCTAAGTGAATTTTCAAAGTCATCAATAAGTAGCCAATCGCTCGATGTGTTTTTAGAAATGGTTGAACACGACGCTAACGCGCTTAACAAACATAAAAGTGACATGTGTTTACAATGCATAATTGGCTCTCAGTAAGTTTAGGTTTTTTGGTTAACCAATTATTGTTTTGGCTATAACTTTAAAGTAAAGGTTATGTAACCAATTTAATGTTTTTATGTCAATCATTAAAAAAATAGGTATGGCGTGGGAATTGCGGAGATATAAAAATTATTATTCCATTCAAAAAATTAACCAGTAAACTTATCCATTAAATCAACTCAGCAAATTTCAGCTGAGTTTAAAATAATTTAATAGTTAGGATGTTATATGTATACGGGTTCGTGTTTGTGCGGTGAGGTAAGCGTTGAAGTGTCGGGTAGTATAACTAGGGCGTGTTGTTCTTTATGGATTGAAATTTGTTCAATCTAGGGGCGATTTAATCGCGGCGCAAGGTTTGTAACCTAGTGGGCTAAGTAAAAACCGAGCAACAAAGAGTCAATCGTCCCTAGAAAGAACCCAAAGGGCAGCGCATGTTTGGTCTTTATGCTACGTTATCGCCTATGTATGGGGAACAACCACATATCATAGGCTCTGCCTTGCCTAAATACCAAACACACTGCTGCAAATTCAACCACCAAAGAACAACACGCCCTACTATTATTCATTGTCATTGTCATTGTTCACTGTGCAGAAAAAACAGCGGGACTGCATTTGCAACCAATGGCTTTGTAAATGTTGTGGCTCGCCGGTTTATAGTAGCAATAATGATGACAAAAGCAGAATACGAATTCGTTTAGGAATATTTGATAGCGATATTACTGAGCAGGTTTTATCGCATAATTTTGTTACGTCTAAAGCTAACTGGGAGAAGCTAGAAACAAGCTTACCGTGCTATGAAAAACATGAACCTGGTCGGTAACGCGTTTTATTCAATGTGGTAAATGCTGTTAATACTTTTATAAAGGTCTGGCGCAAAGTTTATAAACACCGGTGAGTTTTGTATTTCATCAACGTTTATATGCATTAATGTTTGCTGGCTTAGTATGATCACTATATTTTTGTATTCGTTAAACTCTATTATCCCTAAGCACTTAAAATGTTGCCTTAAAAGTACTAAAAGCATTTGCAGCTCTTGGCCTGTTTGTGGGTTTAAATTAATGATTACTTGCGTATTTTGCTCACTGCAGCGATTTATATTTTGCCAAAAGCTATCGCAGGTTAAAAAAGGCAGGTGATATTCACCACTAAAAATATCTATAGTGATTACGTTAAAGTGATCAGTGCATTGGGTAATATATTGTTCGGCGCATTGTAAATAGGTGCTGTGCTTAATTGGTAACTTAAAGTGCTGGGCGGCAATTAAGGCAATGCTTGGGTTTATTTCTACCGTGTTAAATGTATTTATAGTGTTTATGTAAGGCGTATTACTTTGCAAGTGATACATAATTCGCTCAAACCCTGCCGTGCCTAAACCTAAATTTAATATATTTAGTGTATCTACCGGTTTAAGTAAAAATAACATCATACACTGGTTTACCGGTACGATTACTTGCTCAGGGTGTATAAGGTTCATAACACCCTGAATTATAATGTCTTCATTGGTTTTTTGTGCAAGCGTTAACCAACGATATTTTTTATTTTGATACACGCATACGGGGCCGTATGCACTTTGCTGCGACTCAATAAGGTTACTTTTAACTGTATCTTCTTTTAGCTGACGCATAACTTAAACTATTAATATATAAACAATGACAGTGTGCCACGAAAAACACATTTTTTAATAGATTTTTGTGTAACAAGGTTTGTAATTTAACCTCTAAATATAATATTGTATTAGCAATTAATTAGTTAGATGTTATTCAAGGATTGAAAATAAGAACATTTATTTGCGCCGTTCATTTTGTGTGTGCTCAGTGGATGAAAAAATTAGACTCAAGAAATAAAAATACTGCCATCAATGCTGCAGCATTGTTAGCCATGATATCTACTGTATATAGTTTTCTTTTAGCGATGACGTTTGACATTCGCCACTTAGATAAAATAATCAGTACTTTTAAGCAAAACCCTTTACTTATTGGCGCTTTATTTTACGCAATCGTAATTGGAATTGTGTTTTTAATTTTGGGTGATTTTAACGGTTATAGAAGTAGAGTTAGCTCTTGTATAAATAAAGGGAACTTTAAAAAATATATTTTAGGAATAAAGCTGTGGATGTTTGGGTTAATTCCTATGACCGGTATTATGTTGATTGTACGACTCAATTAACTCTCTAACTATTACTATAACTGCGCTTTAGCGTGCTCCTTTCTGCATCTACCTCAAATGTGTTGCCATAAAATCCTAGTTAAGTAATGGTTACACTATAATAATTAGGAGCTAATAGATGCTTAAAACACCTTTAAAAATCACAACAACGTTACTCAAATTTACTGCAATTGCAGGCGCTTGCACACTTGCATTATCAGCACATGGTGAAACGCAGTTACAATATACCGACCAACAAAAGTTACACGATATAGCAAGTGAAGTGTCGGCTACCCGTATCGGTAGTGACATTCAAACGCTGGTGGATTTTGGTACTCGCCATACGCTTTCAGAGACTAAATCGGATACGCGAGGTATTGGTGCGGCTAGGCGTTGGATAAAAAAAGAATTTGAAAAAATATCTGTACAGTGTGGTGGTTGTCTGGAAATTATTGAAGTAAAGGACACTATATCGGGCGAAAAACGCATTCCTAATCCTGTTGAAGTGGTTAACATAGTGGCTATTCAACGTGGGTCGAGCGAGCCTAATCGCATGGTGATGATGTCGGGTGATATAGATTCACGTGTAAGTGATGTTATGGACTTTACTAGCGACTCTCCTGGGGCAAATGATAATGCATCGGGCGTGGCAGGAGTAATAGAAGCAGCTCGTGTTTTAAGTAAATACAAATTTAATGGTTCGGTAGTTTACGCGGCGCTTTCGGGCGAAGAGCAAGGTTTGTTTGGCGGTAAAATATTAACGGCTTATGCACAAAAGCATAACTGGCAAGTTCATGGTGTTTTAAACAACGATATGATTGGCAATATTACCGGTATTAATGGGGTAACTGATAACACGACTGCACGTATATTTTCAGAAGGTACCCGTGTTGTAGAAACAAAAGAGCAAGCTAATACTCGCCGCTTTACAGGTGGTGAAGTTGATTCTGCGAGTCGTAATTTAGCTCGCTACATAGATACTATTGCTGACAGATATATTCCTAATTTAGATACAATGCTTGTATATCGATTAGATAGATTTGGCCGTGGTGGGCATCACCGTCCATTTAATGACGCAGGTTTTGCAGCAGTGCGTATTATGGAAACTAACGAGCACTACGATCGTCAACATCAAGATTTACGCACTGAAAATGGTGTTGAGTATGGTGATACCATTGAAGGCGTTGATTTTGATTATACAGCCAAGTTAACCTCACTTAATGCGGTAACGATGGCGTCTATGGCGTGGGCACCCGCACCGCCAAAAGAAGTTAAAATAAAGGGCGCTGTTACAGCTGATACGTCGTTTTCATGGCAAGAAAGCAGTGATGAAAATATTGCTGGCTATAAAATTTATTGGCGTTACACGAGCGAGCCGCAATGGCAGTTTAGTAAATACGTTGGTAAGGTTTCACAGTACACACTTAAGAACGTAGTGATTGATAATTATTACTTTGGTGTAGCATCTGTTAGTAAAGACGGTGTTGAGTCTCCAGTAGTTTTTCCGGGTGATGTAGGTTCGTTTGATCACAATATAAAATAATAGTTTGGCTAAAAACAAAGCAAACAGAGAGCTTTAAGGTGCAAACTACCTTTTTATACTTGCACCTTATTTACTAAGCCTTTAGAGTGTAAAAAAAGAAGTAAAAGGTTATTAAAAATGCAACAACAAGAAAAAAAGCAGTTAACAGCAAAAGAGCAAGTTATAACTGATGAGCAAAGAATGCAGTGGCAACGCGAATGTTTTCAAGCAGCGCAAAAGCATTTAGCCGAAAAGGGCATTATGCCAAAATCAGTAGTTGATAAAGACAGCCGATTTTTAGCACCACTTTGTGCAATGTGGAAATTTAAAGCTCAAAACGGTAAAACATATTGGGTAGTAACAGGGCGATTACCTACAGATCATGCTGAAGTAAGTGCAGCTACAGATGCTCGCGATGCAATGCGTTATTTTTCATTGCAGTGGCAATTAAAAGCGGATCAAATTATGAGTACAGGCGCGCGAGATAAAACGCAGGTAGACTTTGCTAACTTACTTATAAATAGAGCACATGGCTTGTACGAAATGTATGATAATGAACCGCTGTGGGCTAATGAACCAAAGTAGCTACAGTTTGGGTTAAGTAACAATGTATAGGGTGATAGCATATTTATTGCCCTTTTCTTTATCTAATGGACAAGTGTGAAGGGGGTTGTATTAAATGCTGAAACAGGGCATTGCATACGCTGTCTAGGAATTCCCGCCTCCATAAAAACATTTCCTTGCTGAATAAAGCCATTTCGCTTAAAACGCTCTACCTCATTTAAAATACAATTAATGCTAACTTCTTCAATGCCTTGGTTTGACGCTAATTCAACAATAAAGTTAAGAAGTGATTTATATACTTTGCGGTTTCGATGCTCGGGTAATACCGCTATTCTGCCGATTAAGCCATCTGTACACAGTCGACCTGTTGCAATAGGGCAGTTTGCATCGTCTGTAACAAGTACATGTAATGCAATTTTATCTAGGCTATCGAATTCGATGTGCTTGGGGATATGTAACTCGTAAACAAAAACTCGTTCTCGAATTTTTTGTAGCATATCTTTTTTTATATCCCATTCAACCTTATCAACCAGATAGCCCATTGCAAACTCCTATTGATACCCAATTAAAATGAGTAAGCAATCACAGCAAAATTATTTAAGCCAATATCAGGTGAAAATTAAAATTTTTAACTAACCTGTATACACAATACTTTACGCTGCAAAATGCTCATCATTATTAATAAAATTGGTATTATTACTCTTGGTCTATATTAAACCAGATCCCCTCATTAACAAGTGTAGTAAAGGTTTGAGTAAAAACTAAACTTGGGTTTGTTGAATTTAATGCTGAACTTTCAAATTCAGTATTATCGGTAAGTAGTTTTACCGCCGCTAAGTCAGTTAATGGCATAGCGTAATTTTCACCGTTTACACTTAATAACACTTCGGTATCGAGCTGCTGATAAATAGCACGCGTGCCACCTAAACGCTCAAACACAGTTTCTTCATCACTTAAATCATCGCTTATTTGCTCAGGTGTAAATGGAGGTTCTACTGGTGCTAAATCCATTTCATGTTTGGGCTGACTAAGCGTTGAGCCTAACCATTGTTTAAATAAATCGTCATTTTCTAAAAGTGCCGCCATCAATGTTTTAACTTTATCAACTTCAAGATTTGTAAGTTCACCTTTTGATTTTCTGAGCGTTATGTTGTGATCGGTATAACGCTTTTGGCCACTTTCGGTATCAATAATATGATCGGCAAAGCTTGAGAGTAAATCTTGTTGATTTGGCGCTCTAAAACCAACTGAATAATTTAGCGCATTTTCTACAGCGTAACCTTCGTGAGGGCACCCTGGTGGAATATACAAAATATCGCCAGGTTCTAATATGCAATCTATTACGGCTTCAAAAGGTTCAACTTGCAATAATTTTTTGTTTTGAGCAAACTGTTTAAGTGATGGATCAGGCAGACCTACACGCCAATGACGTTTACCTTCGCCTTGAATAATAAATACGTCGTATTGGTCTAAATGTGGACCAACACCACCATTAGGCGTTGAATAGCTGATCATTAAATCATCTATGCGCCAGTTTGGAATAAACCTAAATGGTTCTAGCAGTTGTGCAGCATCGCTATGCCAGTGATCAACTGCTTGCACGAGTAAAGTAGAGTGATCGTCTGTTAACTGCTCAAAGTCTTCAAATGGACCTTGGTGCGTTTGCCAGTCATTTTTATGATTGGTGATAATACGTGACTCTATGCTTTCTTCCATTGCTAGGCCGGCAAGTTCATTAGCATCAAGCGGGTCTTGAAAATTAGCAAAACCTTGTTTGATTAAAAGCGGCTTTTTTTGCCAAAAATGGCTTAAAAACTCTTGCTCAGACAAATTATTTATTTTTAATTGATACATACATTATGCCTACTAGTTAGTGCAATGGGGTTAAAACAAAAAAAGCGAAAGGATGATCCTTTCGCTTTTTAAAAGAGTAATTTAGTTTTTAAACTAAATCATCAATAAACTCAACAGCACGACCAATGTAATTAGCAGGTGTTAGTTTTTTCATTTCTACTTTAGCGTGCTCAGGAAGGTCTAAACCATCGATGAAGTCAGCCATTATTTCTTGATTTACACGTTTGCCGCGTGTTAAATCTTTAAGTTTTTCGTATGGCTTTTCAATACCATATTTACGCATAACCGTTTGAATCGGCTCGGCTAGTAATTCCCAGTTTTGATCAAGCTCGTCAGCTAAACGTTGCTCGTTTACTTCAAGCTTACTTACACCTTTAAGCGTTGATTGGTATGCAATAATTGCATAACCCATACCTACACCTAGGTTACGTAATACGGTTGAATCAGTAAGATCACGCTGCCAGCGAGAAACTGGTAATTTTTGTGCAAGATGAGCAAAAATAGCATTTGCTAAGCCTAAGTTACCTTCTGAGTTTTCAAAATCAATTGGGTTAACTTTATGTGGCATTGTTGATGAGCCAATTTCGCCAGCAATTGTTTTTTGCTTAAAGTGGTTAAGGGCAATGTAACCCCACATGTCACGGTCAAAATCTAACAATATAGTGTTAAAACGTGCAATTGCGTCAAACAACTCTGCAATATAGTCATGCGGTTCAATTTGTGTAGTAAATGGGTTTAGTGTTAAACCTAAGCTTGATACAAATTTATCTGCATGTGTGTGCCAGTCGTAATCTGGGTATGCGCTAAGGTGAGCGTTGTAGTTACCAACAGCACCATTAACTTTACCTAGCATCTCTACTTGTGCAATTTGCCCGCGTTGACGTTTTAAACGCATATATACGTTAGCAAACTCTTTACCCATAGTTGATGGTGTAGCAGGTTGTCCGTGCGTACGAGTCATCATTGGGATTGTTTTGTATTCAATTGCTTTGGCTTTAATTGCGCTTAAAAGTTCATCGCAATAAGGAAGTAAAACATTTTTACGCGCTTCGCTTAGCATTAAACCATGAGATAGATTGTTAATATCTTCTGAAGTACAAGCAAAGTGAATAAATTCGTTTATTGCATGAAGCTCACTGTTATCGGCTACTTTTTCTTTTAGTAGGTATTCAACCGCTTTAACATCGTGATTTGTAGTGCGTTCTATATCTTTAACGCGTTGTGCATCAGCTTCACTGAAGTTATCTACAATGGCGTTTAGAAGTGCATTAGCTTCTTCGCTAAATGCAGGTACTTCTTTAATATCGCTTGCTGCAGCTAACGCTTGCAACCAACGCACTTCAACAATTACGCGGTATTTGATTAAGCCAAATTCGCTGAAAATACTGCGCAGTTCAGTGGTTTTGCTGCCGTAGCGACCATCCACTGGAGAGATAGCCGTTAACGCTGAAAGCTCCATAATAACTCCTAAATTTTAGTTTGAACGATAGTTAAATTTTTGTTTTAGCAATGGCGAGTATTTTTCTTTTTGCAAAGAAAAAGTGACGGCGTTTACCGCCCATTTGTCGCCATAATACTGCACTTCTAATGCCGGCTAATAATAACGCACGGATTTTATTTTGAGTGAGCTGCTGTTTTAATAACTCGGGTTTACCATAAACCTGTATTCGGTGCCCAAGGGGGCTCAGCACCGACGAGTATATATCTGCTAAACCGGCAACAACGCTCTCATCGGTAATAGCAAAGTGGTCTAAACGACGATGAATATCATCAATTCGTTTACCTAATTCGTTTAAGCTTTTGTCGTTTGCACTTAGTGCTCGCTCAAGCTGCATTAAACCACCTACGTACTTTACAATTTCAACATCTTTTTGAGCGCCTGCGGTTAGCTGCGCCATTAATGTTTTGTAACCATCACGTAAGTTGTTAGTACCTTGGTAAACATCTTCTGGCGATGCCGGAGATGTTTGAATAATACTTGAAAGTAATATTTCTAAATCATGTTCGTTATTGTTGCCATATTGGGCAATTTTTTGAACTTGTTTAGCAGCCTGGCACATGGCGGCAAGCGCCATGACTTGGTGTTCATTCATTACTTAATCACCGAATCAATAATACCGCCACCTAAACAGATATCTTCTGCGTAAAATACGGCAGATTGACCTGGCGTCACTGCTTTTTGTGGCTCGTCGAACAATACGCGGGCCATGCCGTCTTCACCTACAAGTAAGGTACAGCTTAAGTCTTCTTGGCGGTAACGCGTTTTTACTGTGCAGCGAGTTGTGCCTTTAGGGCCAATACGGTCTACCCAGTGAAGTTGGTTTGCGTTAAGACCGTTGCTGTATAGGCGAGGGTGATCTTTACCTTGGCCCACAATAAGTACATTTCGCTCAAGGTCTTTATCTACTACGTACCAAGGCTCACCAGAACCTTCTTTCATACCACCAATTAACAAGCCTTTGCGTTGTCCAAGTGTGTGGTACATTAAGCCTTCGTGCTCACCTACGTTATTGCCGTCAGTGTCTTCGATAACGCCAGGTTGTGCTGGTAAGAACTTTTGTAAAAAGTCTTTAAATTTACGCTCACCAATAAAGCAGATACCTGTACTGTCTTTTTTATCGTGAGTGATTAGGTCTTGTTCTTCTGCTATGCGGCGTACTTCTGGTTTTTCGATATCGCCTACAGGGAATAACGTTTGGCCAATATGTTCATGGCTTAGAGTATATAAGAAGTAGCTTTGATCTTTATTGTTATCAAGCCCGCGACACATTACGTATTTGTCATCGCGAAGCTCGCGGCGAACATAGTGACCCGTTGCAATAAAGTCAGCACCGAGTGCTTGAGCAGCAAATTCCAAAAAGGCTTTAAATTTAATTTCTTTGTTACACATTATATCTGGGTTAGGTGTACGACCTGCTTTGTATTCAGCTAAAAAGTACTCAAATACATTGTCCCAATATTCTGCTGCAAAGTTTACTGTGTGAAGTTCAATGCCTAACTTATCACACACTGCTTGTGCATCTTTTAAGTCATCAGCGGCAGCACAGTATTCATCATTATCGTCTTCTTCCCAGTTCTTCATAAACAGGCCTTCTACTTGGTAGCCCTGTTGTTGTAATAAATATGCAGATACAGAAGAATCAACACCGCCGGACATGCCAACAATGACTTTAATGTGACTATTTTCGCTCATGAATAATTTCGCTTATACAGATTGCTGTTAACTTGGAAAGGCCGCGATTATAGCATGTATTTTGTTTGTGCTTAAAGAGACTAAGGGCGCAAAGAGGGGAATTAGTCAGTATTTTATTTATATAACAAATAGCAAACTAGACTTAAGCGCGTTATCAGGCTGTAACTTTAGTAATATTAAAGTGATCTTTACTAATAAATTAAGACTATAGAATAATTCATGTAGTTATTAAGTTTTATTAATAGTATTTTCTTTTAAAACTACTAGAGTAAATATACACTTAATAAAATAAAAATAGTGGTGAGTATATGAATGTAAACCACTTTAAGTCGCTTGATATATAGTCAATGGAATGAATATATGAATTATGCCTATCAAATAAACAAGATAAATTCTTTAGTTGAACACTACACACGCAAATCTGATTTTGTGGATAGTGAATTACTCTCCAGTAAAACGACAGAGTTTAAAAAGTCAGCCTATCACCTTTTTTATGAGTTAATAAAACTCAAAAACCCTCATATTTACCAAGAACCAAACCATGTACATGAGTTATTTAGCTTAATAAAGGGTTCAACCGTTAAAAAGAACATTGAGCTAAAGGTGCTGGAGCATGTGGAGCACTGGTGGCTTGAATGGTATTTCGCTTTAGAAATGGATGAAAAGCTTAGTATTGAAAAAAGTGATATGCCAATGAGTTACTTACCTCAAAGTACACTCAACCCTATGCGCAAACATGAGATAAGTCACTACGCTAGGTTATTTACCGTTTTGCCAATGCCGGTATGTAATGTGTGTGCTAAGACGGGTGATATTTTGAAAGTTAATCAACGTTTTGTAGATGTTTTTGGTTATACAGTAGAGGATGTACCTAATCTTAAATCGTGGTGGGAAAAAGCGTATCCAGATCCGCAATACAGAGCACTTGCAAAAGAGCTGTGGCAAGACTCACTTGAAAAAGCGCTGAATAATAATAACGATATACCCGCAAATAACTATCGTGTGTCTTGTCATGATGGCTCACAAGTGATGATGGAGATATCAGGGATTGATATAGGTGAAGAGTTCTTAGCTGTTTTTAATGATGCTACAGAGCGTTTAGAAGCAGAGGATATACTTAGGGATATGGCCTTTTTGGATGCATTAACCAAGATTGCAAATAGGCGTCGGTTTGATGAAAAACTAACGCATGAGTACGAACGAGCAAAAGAATGCGAAGGCATGCTATAGATGATTATTATCGATATTGACCATTTTAAACAATTTAATGACCGGTATGGGCATGTATCGGGCGATACGTGTTTATATGATGTGGCTCAAAAAATTGCTTCAACGGTTAGTCGCCCAGAAGATTTTGTTGCTCGCTATGGGGGAGAGGAATTTGTTGTTTTATTACCTCAAACCGATAGGCAAGGGGCGCTGTTTATAGCTGAGCAAATACAAAAAGCTGTAGAAAGCTTAGCTATTGCACACCAGGATAGCTTTACCGGATTTTTATCTATAAGTATGGGTATTAATACCATCAGTGACTATACAAATAGTGATGAAATTAGCTTTGTAAAAGCCGCTGATAACGCCCTGTATTATGCTAAAAAACAAGGGCGTAACTGCATAGCGCTAAGCTCCGAGTAAATAAAATAGAGTTAATTATTTTATTTAAGCTACTCCCCAATATAGCTAATTATAAATAGTTTCTAGGCTTAATACTGGTCGATTCAGGCTGTCGTTAATACACTTCAATACTAAAGGGCTTCTAAGCGGTAGTGATTTTATTTGCTCTAATGTGTACCAGTTAGCGCTGATAATGTCGGTATCTATTGGCGTTGGCGCTTTTATATTATCAGGCGCTTCAAATAAAAAGCAGAATCGTAAATAGTGCACTCCATTTTCGGCATGCAAATTATACACACCTAAAAAGCCGACTGGCTCAAGCGCTAAGCCTGTTTCTTCAAGTAGTTCTCTGCTTGCGGCTTGTGCAAGAGTTTCGTTTTGCTCTAAATGACCCGCTGGTTGATTGTAACAAATTTGCTTTGTAAATTTATCGCACTCTTTTACAAGTAAAAACTCATTTTGCTTTTTTACTATTGCCGCAACTGTTACATGCGGTTTATGCATCAACTACACCCTTAATTACTTTGTATTCACCACAATTAATATCATCTAACGTATAGTTGCCAATACTGTAGCGAATAAGGCGAAGTGTAGGGTGGCCAATATGCGCGGTCATTCGGCGAACTTGTCTGTTTTTACCCTCGTTAATGGTAATACTTAACCAAGTAGTCGGGATTGCTTTTCGCTCGCGTACAGGCGGATTACGCGTCCAAATTGTAGGTTCATCAATTATTTTAACGTTAGCGGGGAGTGTAAGCCCGTCTTTAAGTTCTACGCCATTACATAAATCATTAATTGATTCACTTGTTGGTTCACCTTCAACTTGTGCCCAGTATGTTTTATTCGTTTTTTTATCAGGTGCAGTTAAGGTGTTTTGCAATTTTCCACAGTTTGTTAAAAGTAATAAACCTTCACTGTCTCTGTCTAATCTTCCTGCTGCGTAAACTTCTTTAATAGGGATAAACTCAGCGAGAGTTTTTCTGTCTGCGTCATCTGTAAATTGGCATAGCACATCAAATGGTTTATTGAATAACACAATTTTTCTGTCTTTAGATGCTATTTGCGGCTTTATTTCTCTTTTACCTGAAGGCGTTTTGTTAAGTGCACTGCGAGAATAAGTACGCCCTGTACTTCTTTTTGGCTTGGATTCAGTTACTTGATTATTGCCTGATTTAGATCTCATTATATGCACCTAGCTGGTTTTGGTAATCCGGCGATTTTTGTTGCTTGCTTAGCAGGGCCTTTAGGGAATAATTTATATAAATAAAGGCTGTTTCCTTTGTCTTCACCGAGTGCTTTAGCCATTGCTTTTACAAGCATCCGAATTGCTGGACTGGTGTTATATTCAATATAAAAATCACGAACAAAGTTAATGACTTCCCAGTGTTGAACGCTAAGGGTAATGTTTTCTTGGATAGCAATTACAGGTGCAAGCTCCTTTGACCACAAAGTATGGTCAAGCAAGTAGCCTTGTTTGTCGGTTTCAATCTGTTGGTTGTTAAATTCAAGCATGAGTTACCACGTAATTGATTGATTAGTTGATAAAGTGAGTGCTACAAAGTCTTCATAGCTAATGGCTTTATCGTTATCTGTTAATTTTATTGCACGTACTTGCGCGTCTTGTTCAAGTATTAACAGTGTATCTGCAAATTGCCTAAATTGTTTTTTTGCAAAGCAGGCATCACCAACAAGTAGCACGTTATCGTCTGATAAAATTAAGTTCTCTAGCTGATTTGCCGAGTAGTAATTAAGCGGCTTAGAAAAAATATGTAATGTACTCATAAATTCACCACATGTTGCTGCGCTTTAATTAATGTTTGTTGTTGACTAAAGTTCAGTGCCTTTGCCTCTATGAGTAAATCATGCTTATTTAAACCATAATCAAGCAATGACTTTTCACACACGTAGATGTTTTCAACATCATAGATTTCGAGTGTTTTAATGTTTTTAAAAAAATCTTTTAAACCAATATTGTTTGGTTGTTGATGTTTTTTTAAAGCCAAAACGGCGGGGCCGCTAAACAACCAACTCACATTTTGGTCAACGGCAGCAAATATCAATGTCATATCAAGTGCATCACGAATATTTAAATCGTCAAATGGACTGCACTGACTCATTACTAATACGTTTATCATTTAAATTGCATCCATTTATCAGCGTCGCTTGCAAGCATTGCAAATTCAGCTAGCCCTGCGACTGCAAATACACCTGTGTTTTTAATATCTAACCCGCGTTTTTCAGCGGCGGTAACACACAGCATTAAATTTAGTTTTTGATCGGCGAGTTGCTGCCAAAGTGCTGAAATTTGAAGTTCGTCTGAGGATAAATCAAAGTGGGTAGATGCATGATAAATACCTTGCTGGTATAAAAAAATAGCATCAATGGTGTGCCCTTGGGCTAAACATGCATTCGCAAACTTAACTAACCTTTGCGTTGTATCGTGATCGGATGGTGGTGTATGTAATGAAAGAACAAAACGTGACAAAACAATTCCAATAAAAAAGCCCCAATTAAGGGGCTATTTTAACAGAACTATTTAATTAGTCATCACTTGCGCCAAGTAGAGCAAGTAAAGACGTAAATAAGTTATATACGCTTAGGTATAAAGACACTGTTGCGCGAATGTAGTTGGTTTCGCCGCCATTAATGATTCGGCTTGTATCGAATAAAATCAAACCAGACATGATCAATACAACTGCCGCATTAAGCACCATAAACATAAGTGAACTGCCAACAAAAATATTAACAATGCTAGCTACAATCACAACGATTAAGCCAACCGTTAAAAAGCCACCCATGAATGAGAAGTCTTTTTTAGTGTTCAGTGCGTAAGCAGATAAACCAAAAAAGATAAGCGCCGTAGAACCTAACGCTTGCATAATAAGCATTGGGCCATTAGGCATTGCAGCATAATGGTTAAGCAATGGACCTAAGCCTGCCCCCATTAAACCTGTGAAAGCAAACACCCAAAATACACCAGATGCTGTATCTGCTTTTTTATTTACAACAAATAATAAACCGAACGAAACAAGTGTAAACACAATTCCCATAAAGTAAGGTAATTGTAGTGCCATTGAAATACCGGCTGTAACAGCACTGAATGCAAGTGTCATAGCTAGTAAAAAGTAGGTGTTTTTAAGTACCTTGTTTGTTTCAATGGTAGACATTACCGGTTTCGCGGTATTGTACGATTGATTAAACGCCATTGTAGAGCTCCTTTAAGTGAAACGTGTGTGTTTCGATAATTTAACTAAAATTAGATTACCAACTCTTATATGTTTGGGCAAACCTTTGTAGATCAATAGAGTTAAATATTTAAATAAAAGAGTATTGACGGCTAAATTAAAAACACTTTGTTCTAACTTTAGACAAATTAATTGTTTTTTAAGCACTTAAACAATTAATTTAAAAAAAAGCTTCACAAAAGGGATGGGTTTCCCTATTATGCAGGCCGTGCGGAGAGATGGCAGAGTGGTCGAATGCACCGGTCTTGAAAACCGGCATGGGTTTATAGCCCATCTAGGGTT